>JBDRSZ010000275.1:0-15689 GCA_043824415.1 bacterium
CATAAATCAAAAAACCACAACATAACGATAAAAAGTACGATTCTCCATCTTATGTTCCATATCTGGACGGCAAATTTCCATAATCCATTCAAAAAATCCCGCGTTTCTTGCTTCATTTCAGGTTATCTGGAGAAATGGATACGCAATACCGATACCGGCTGTATGTCCTCCCTTTGCTGCAGATTTCTTTTATATCACAACACTGCTGTCCCAACGTTGGGATTTAGAATCCTTGTAACTTAAGTATTATCACTAAGATATGAAAGGAACTTGCCGTAATCGATTTGAACCCAATTTTATGATACGGTCACCTTTCTGTCAATCTTTCTGTCAATCAGGAAGGAGTGGCCATGAATGATGGATCAAGCAGCATTTACGGATAAAATCATTCGTTTAAGAAAACACCTATTTTACAATCACTTACGGAATTTCATGACACGAATGATTCTATGACTTAAACAAAATCTAGAATCTCGCAAGAACGGAAACTGGTATTTAACGACAGTGTCCTCAGGGTGCTATTAACAGTGATTCCTTTTTATGTTTTATTTTTCCATGTGGCAAAATCCGAAGCAAAGTAGGTGAGGATCATATCCGCTCCCGCCCGTTTGATGGATGTCAATGTTTCCAGAATGATTCTTTTTTCATCCACCCATCCTTTGGCGGCGGCGGCTTTGATTAGAGAATATTCTCCGCTGACGTTATAGGCGGCTGTGGGCACTCTGAAGGTTTCCTTGATAGTGCGGACGACATCGAGATAGGGCAGAGCGGGTTTAACCATGACAATATCCGCTCCTTCGGCTAGGTCGAGTTCCACCTCCCGCACCGCTTCATCCACATTGGCAGGATCCATCTGGTATGAACTGCGGTCACCGAACTGGGGGGCGCTTTCCGCTGCTTCACGAAAGGGACCGTAAAACGCGGAGAAATATTTAGCCGCATAAGACATGATGGGGATGTGAAAATGGCCGTTTTCATCCAGGATTTGTCGAATGGCTCCTACCCTGCCGTCCATCATATCCGAAGGTGCTACCATATCAGCCCCAGCTTCGACCTGTGACAATGCCGTCTTGGACAGCAGGTCTAGAGTGGCGTCGTTGATCAGGCGGCCGTTTTCGATCCAGCCGCAGTGCCCGTGAGAGGTGTACTCGCAGAGACAGACATCGCCGATAAGAAGAAGATCAGGGACGCTTTTTTTAATCTGGGACATGGCTTTCTGGATAATCCCATCCTCAATCCATGCGCCGGAACCTTTTTCATCCTTGTGTGCCGGAATTCCAAAAAGAATGACAGCTTTTATGCCCAAGTCATGGATCCGCATGCACTCATCCACTAATTCCGGAATGGAAAAACGAAACTGGCCGGGCATGGAAGATATTTCCTCTTTTTTTTTCAGGCCTTCCACTACAAACATTGGCATGATGAGGTCGTCAAGATCCACTTTTGTTTCGCGAACCAGATCACGAACACGGGAATTTTCCCTCAATCTTCTCATTCTGATGTTTGGAAAGGTCATATGATTTCTCCTTATTTTAATTTTTCGCCGTAATTTCGGGTTTATGTCGGCGAATAAGAGCCTTGACTCTGGCCTGCAACTCCTGAACGTCAAAGGGCTTTGATATGTAGTCGTCTGCCCCGTGCTCAAAGCTGTCCAATTTTGTTTGCAGGTTGCTTTTCGCTGTAACCATAATCACAGGAGTCTGGATTGATTTTTTCCTGATTTCCCTGAGCGCCTCGTCACCATTCATTCCCGGAAGAAAAATGTCGAGAAGAATCACATCGAAGGTCTCCTCCTCCAGTATCTCCATCATGTCTTCGGCGGATTCACAGCTTCGGACCTTAAATTTTTGGCTTTCGAGATTAATCTCTACCATCGTCCGAATAAGTTCTTCATCTTCGACAACCAGAATCCTATTCATGAAAGTTTCTCTTTAATCTGATCCACGAGGGTATTGGCCAAGATATCCACATTTTCCGAGGTGTGAGCACTGCTCAGAAAAAGAACCTCATACGAGGAAGGGGGCAAGTACTGTCCTCTCTCGAGAAGCCCCCCATAGATCTGGACGAACCGTTTCATGGCGGGGTTGGATATGTCAGACGACTGCCGGGGAAATTCTCCTTTATCAAGGTAGAGCCAGATAATCGAGCCCAGTAATTGTGCCCGGGCATAGGGAAGTCCGCTTTCTTGCAGCCGGTTAACGAAACGTCTCCCCAATTTTTCAAGATATTCGTAGGGGGAGTCTTTTAAAAGGACTTCGAGTGTTGCACGGCCGGCAGCCAGGGCCACAGGATTTCCGCTTAATGTGCCGGCCTGATATACTTTACCCAAAGGAGCAAGGTTGTCCAAAATCCTTTCCGTTCCCACGACTGCTCCAACCGGCATGCCGCCTCCAATGATCTTTCCGAGAGTGAACAGGTCAGGGACGACGTCTATCATCTGCCAATAGGCACCGAAATGGAGCCGGAATCCTGAAATCACCTCGTCAAAAATAAGGAGGCTGCCGTGCTTTGCGCTGAGCTCTCTCAATAACTGAAGAAAATTGTTTCTCTGAATCAGAAGGCCGTTATTTGCTGGCAGTGGTTCGATCACCACGGCGGCGATTCTCTCTCCGAACTTATCAAACAAGGCATACACCGCCTCCTCATCGTCCAGAGGTGCCACAAGCGTTGTTTTAGCGATAGTTCCTGGAATCCCATGAGAGCTGGCGACGGCTTGGGTGGCTAGACCAGAACCGGCTTTGACCAGCATTCCGTCAGAATGACCGTGATATCCGCCAATGAACTTGACGACAAGATCACGTCCCGTGACGCCTCTGGCCAATCGAAGGGCTGTCATCACCGCTTCTGTTCCAGAACTCATGACCCGGATTCGATTGAATCCAGGAAAGGCACTAAGGACTAGTTCGGCAAACTCAATTTCTCCCCGGTGACAAGCCCCGAAGGAAAGTCCCGACCGGGCTGCTTTCTGAACTGCTTCAACAACTTCAAGGCGGGCATGACCCAAGATGAGCGGGCCCCATGATTGACAGTAATCTGTGTATTGGTTTCCATCGGCATCTACAAATTCGGCGCCGCTTGCTTTCTCGAAATAGACAGGCCGTCCCCCGACCTGCTGAAAGGAGCGGACGGGACTGTTTACACCGCCTGGAATGAGATTCGATGCCTTGAAAAATAAGGCTTCGGAATTTTTACTGTTTCTCTTCATTGTGAATCTCCTTTACTGCTGTTTTTATCCGTTCTCTTTCTGGAAATGATGACTTTGGGTGATTTCGATGATTTCGGCAAGAAGGGAGTCCGCATCGGGTTTTTTCGCTTGATAAATACCAGAGAGGCCGAGGCTTTTCAGATAGTCGGCTGTTGTGGGGCCGATTGCCAGAAAGGCCAGCTTCGTTTTAAGATTGAGATTGTGTTCCAGAAAACACGTAGCGGCCGAGGGGCTCGCCAGGACCGCAATTCCCGGCCCTTTGATCTGGAGAGGTTCATTTGATAAATTTTGGTGTCGATAGACGACGATCTCTTCCAAATGATATCCATGACGGGATACGATGGATTTCAATCTTCCCGTGGTCCGGCTGCCTCTGAAATGAATCAACCTTTCCTCCGGCCGACATTTATCGACCAGCTTCAATGCCAGAGCCTCTGCAGTGGGAGGATCGGCCACCAGCCAGGCCTTTTGGCCAAGGCGCCATTGGGCCGCTTCAGCCGTGCTGCGCCCCACGCATGCGATACGAGGGTTACCTTCATCATATTTTATCCCGAAATTTTCAAGCGCCGTGACTGCGCGCCTACTGGTGAAAATGGCCACATCGGTCCGTCCCCAACTCTTTTTTAGTGACGAAGAAACGGCAGATACCGGTGCCGGAACCGTTTTGATGCAGGGGTACTCCACATACTTGAATCCATTTTTAGTTAAATGGACGGCAAGTGGACGGTTGTCATCTTTTTCCCTGGTCAAAATAACTATTGGAGTTTCCGGCATAAGCTTTCTCTTTCCTTGATTTTAACGGCACGCAAATCTGTGAGATCTTCGGGCATGATCTGTTTTATCTGCTCGTCACTGCGGTCAGAGATTGAAGTCTGCACCCAGCCTTTTCCGGGTTGGTCCAATCCGATATTTGCGCACCAACCCGAATTTTCCATGAAGGCAAAGACACCGAAGGCAACATGGCACCCGCCTTCGAAATTGAATAGAAGTCGGCGTTCGATTTCGGCGGCCGCCCTTGTTTTCAGATCATCAATCTGGGCCGCCGCTTGCAAAAGATCCGGATCATCCTTCCGCACCTGCACGGCAATAACACCCTGACCCGGGGCGGGGAGCCAGATCTTCGGATCCAAACGGTAGACATGGAGGGGTGACGGATCCAGCTCCAGCCGTTCCAGGCCGGCTTGAGCCAACACGATGGCTCCATACTGTCCCTCCTTGCACTTTCGAATCCGTATGGGAACATTTCCTCGCAGAAAATCCGGTTTTGCCTGTGGGGCATAGAGGTGGAGCAATGCCTGTCGGCGGAGGGATGTGGCCCCAACCCGGCAATCCATTCCTACGGGAAGAAGAAAACTGGGATCATGCCAGTCGGGATGAACGAGCATAAGGTCCGGCACCGATCCGCGAGACAGATAGGCGGCTAGGGACAACCGCGGATGGATGCGGGTGGGAAGATCTTTCAAAGAATGAACGGCGATGTCAATATCTTTATTGAGGAGCCTGTTTTCGAGTTCCTTCGTGAAAAATCCGGTTTCCGTCTGACCCTGCAGTGGAATGTCATGAAAAAGATCTCCGGATGTCTTCACGATCTTGATCTCCGTATTTAAATTGAGGCGAACAGCGACTGTGTTTGCCTGCCAGAGGGCCAGGTCACTTCCACGTGTTCCGATGATATAAGGCTTACTTTTCATTTCCATTCCTGCTCCAGAAGAATTCCATGGCTTTATGGAAGGCATTGAACATATTTGATGACCATTCGTTCACCATCTGCTTCATTGCATTCTCGACCATATTCCGGCTTTTTCCATTCAACTCAGAAAGCTCGGTGGCAAAGAAGTCGGGGATTTTGTTGTGAATGAAATTTTGCCTCAAAGTTTGAATGGTGGAGAGAAAAGAGGTCATGTCGCGGCTTCGGCAGTACTGCCGGAACAGTTCGGTTTCCTTCGCGATTTTTTCCTGAAAGAGAGTCGTGTCTTTTGGATTTTCCCCGTGTGCCAGGCAGGATTGCAGATGATCGATATTGCGGTATTCGACTAAGGGAAGAGATTGCGCAGATTCCGACACCTGGCGCGGAATGCCGATATCCATAATCAAAAGCGTCCCCTGTCTTCTCTGGCCCACTTCATTCTCTGTAATCACTGGTGAAGGAGCCCCTGTGGCGGCGACCAGTGCATCGGCTGAGGGAATAAATTCTAAGAGCTTCTCAAGTGAAACCCATTCGTGCTGATGTTGGGATTTCACCGTCCGGTTGAAACGGATGACACGACACTTGAATTTCTCTTCGATCAGAGATGCTGTTTTCTTGCCGATCTCTCCCATACCTGCGACAAGAATGGTCCGGTCTTTTATTTCTGGGCCGAAATAGCTTTCGATATGGTCTGCAACCAATCCATGTATTCCTGTTTTGAAATTGGATCGGATCCCGAGCTCATATCCGTATCTGGCCGTACGCCCCGCAACATGGGCTAGGCGGTTAATGATGATGTTCGATGTTTTTTCTTGCTGGGCCCTCTGGATAGCCTTCTGAAACTGACCAGCGATCTGGGCTTCGCCCACTGCCAGTGACTCCAAGCCTGATACCACTCGAATCACATGAATCAGCGCCTCTCGTTCTTTATATTGTTTCGGATCGGGAATGGGATCAGTCCCATTTAATCCTGAATTTTGAAGGAAACGCAGCATCTGCGCTTTCAGAATTTCTGCAACCCACTCCGGCATCTGGGTGGAAACGATCCATTCCATTCTGTTGCAGGTCTCTAAGACAAGCAGCCCGGCCGATGGATCCATCCTGCGGATGGATGTCAACAGATATTCCCGATCCTCCTTAGAAATGGCAAGTTTTTCCCTCAGAGCGCTGGATGAGATGCTGAAATCGTATCCCACAATCACCAGCGGAATCTCAGGTTGGTTTTTTGTTTCCAGTTTGCCGGTCATCGTTTTAATTGGCAAGGAATTCGTGGATTCGGTCATAGGCGGCATAACCGCTTTCGATGGCGTGCTCTATGCCAACTCCAGTTAGATAATTTCCGGCAAGATCGATTCCAGGCATTTTCTTTTTCAGAATTTCTCTGAATTGCATGATCCTTTCCGGATGATCGGGCAGGAGCTGCGGAATGGCCGCGGAATAGCGGAGGATGCGCAGGATTTCCACTCCGTCGAGAGTGGTGTGGAAAATGCGGCGGTGCTCATCCAAAAGGAGTTCAATCAGGGCGTCATCACTCAAATCAACCGCACCCGGATCGGTCATTCCTCCGTAAAAGCTGGCGAAAAGCTGCCATCCGTCGGAGACCCGGTTGGGAAACAGGCGGGAGGGAAATAATGTTCCTAACACCCTGTACTCGAACAATCTGGGCATGAGAAAACCGAATCCATCGGGAAAAGTGTGATTGTCTTCCCTTGCCCTCCAATGGATTAAAGCGACGGGAGACATCGGAATCTTTTTTAAGTCATCTGTCATCCCATTCAGAGAACCTTCCAATAGAGATGCCGTCGTAGAGGGAGGAGTGGCGAGGACGACAGCTCGAGCTTTCCAACTCTCTCCACCGCTTTCCACTTTATAGCCATTTTCGACTTTGTGAACACCGGTTACCGATTTCTCCAAAAGAATACCCGATCTTAATCGTTCTGCAAGGATTTGGGTGATATTTCCCAGCCCTCCATTAAAGCTGAAAAGGCCCTTTTTCGGCTCGATGCCTTCCCTCTTCAAACGCCGCTTTTTATTCCGCATATATTTAACCGCCCCCCAAATCATAGAACCGCTGTCTTTTTCAAAGTTCCAGAATTTTGGAAATGCCGCCCGGGCTCCCAGCATCTTGACATCTCCAGCATAGACGCCCGACACAAATGGAGACATGATAAAATTGGCAGCCTCGCGTCCAAAACGCCGGCAGAAAAAGTCCCAGGCTGTATCGTCTTCTTGAGCACCGTTGGGAATGAAGGGCTCCATCATCAGGCGTAACTTAGCGGGCCAGCTCAGCAGCGGGGTGCGGATGAAGGAAGACAGACCCATCGGGAGCGGGGTCAGACTTTCGTTCCGAAAGATATAGCGGTTTTTTGAGGATGGGGAGGCTGGCATCACGCTTTCTCCCATTTCGAGATCCTCGACGAGCTTCCAGGTGAATTCCGATGAGCCCATAAAGCTATGCGGTCCCGTTTCCATGCGCACACCTTTTTCCGACAAAGTCCGGATATGGCCGCCGGGTTCGCTTTTTTCTTCCAGGACAAGCACATCACGACCGCTCTTTTGCAAAAGAAAAGCCGCCGTCATCCCGGAAATGCCGCCTCCGACAATAATGACATCATGCATTTTCTAGCTCCCATTGATGAGTCCCATCCTCAACGGCTGAGGACAGAGCTTCGATGTATTGGTGATCTGTACCGGGTGCGGGAACGCGGATATACTCCAAGCCCCTGTCCCGGCATTTCTGTCTGAATTCAATATCAAGGTCAAAGAGAGTTTCTAAGTTTTCCGCCGCGAAACTCACCGGATGGACGATGATTCGTGAGATTCCCTTATCGATCAGTTCTTCCAACACGTCATCCAGTGTGGGACTCTGCCACTTAACTGGGCCCAGCCGGCTTTGATAGGCCGTCCGTGTAAAAATCCCTGAATCGATGGTTTTGGAAATCAGAGCAACTGTGGATTCCACTTGGCTGACATAGGGATCGCCTTTCCTGACCCTGCTGAGCGGAATGGAGTGGGCAACAAAGACAACCGCCGTATTCATCGCACTGGATCCCTCATCCAAGCGTTTGGACAGCATCCGACTGTGGGTGGAAATGAATCCTGGGTGGTCAAAATGACTTTCGATGATGAGAGCGGGTCCTTCCCACTGGGCATATTGATTGAAATAGTTCAGAGCGGATTGGGTCGTTGTTGAAGAAAACTGCGGATAGAGGGGCAGAAGAACGAGATGGTTAACGCCTCTATCCTTCAAGGATGAAACGCCATCTTGGATGAAAGGACGGCTGTATCGCATGCCGATGGCTACGGGCATTGACAAAGACTCTTCGAGCGCGGCACGCTGTTTCTCTGTTTCCGCAAGAAGGGGTGAGGCGCCACCAATGACGGCATAGCGATGGGAAGTCTTTCCAGTTCGGAAAAAAGCGATCAGGCGGGCCAGTGCTTTTCGCAGAAGAGCAGGCAAAGGAAGGATATGTGGATCGCAAAAAAGACGGTAAAGATAATCCCCGATTTCGTCAGGGCCGGCAGGACCGCCCATGTTTAAAAGAAGAACCCCCTGTTTGGGTTTGTTTGCATCGTGGATGCTCATCTTGTATTCCGCCTAAATGGTTTTTGAATAGCGGCCCTCCGTATATTCAGATTTGATGTATTTATCGAATACCATGCAGATGTTTCGAATAAAGAAACGCCCTAAGGGTGTCACTTCCAGGCTATGCTGTCCCATGCTTATGAGACCATCGTCGGCCATGGGGCCGAGGTCATGGAGCTCCTGGGCGAATTGACGGGAGAAAGAGACTCCCCACTTATTTTCAATGGCTGACTGATCCAGATAAAAATTGCAGAAAAGATCGAGAATGATCTCCCTCCGGAGTAGGTCCTCCTCGTCGAGAATGATTCCTTTTTCCCAATGGAAGCCGTCTTTTCTTTTGTTGTAGGCCAATATGTCCTTGCCGTTCTGAACATAGGTCCGCCCGACAGAGCTGATGGACGAGGCCCCAATTCCCATCAGATCCAGGCCTTTTTTTGTGGTGTATCCCATGAAATTTCGCGTCAGTGTCCGGCTCTGCAGCGCTCTAAAGAGTTCATCTTCGGGCAGGGCAAAATGGTCCATGCCTATATGTTTGTAACCGGCCCCAATAAGAACCTCAAAGGCGGTTCCGAAAAGACTCATCCGTTCATTGGGATTGGGAATGGAGTATTTTTCGAGGGCTTTTTGGTGGGGGCTAACCCAGGGTACATGGGCATACCCGAAAAGAGCTATTCGTGAAGGACGCAACGCCGCTATTTTTCTTACAGTTTCGGAGAAGGATGTGATGTTTTGACCTGGCAGGCCGTAAATCAAATCCAGGTTGAATGCTTCCCTTTTCCTGGATCTGAGATGAGTCAAAAGCTTGTGAAGATGCTGTTCTTCAAGGGGCCTTTGAATGATGTCTTGCACCTTGGGATCGAGATCCTGCACACCAAAGCTGAACCGGTTGAATCCCGTCTCAACCAGCGAATCCAAATAATGCTCATCGACACTCCGGGGGTCGACTTCAACAGAAAGTTCGGCATCAGATGCAAATTTGACGGCAGATCTGAGGAAATTGATATAATCCGCCAACTGCTCATGTCCCAAATAAGTCGGTGTCCCTCCGCCGAGAGCCAGTTGGTGAACCCGGCGGTTGGATGCAAAATCACGAAGCAGTTTCGAAGCCTCTTTTTTAAGGGCGGAGAGATAGGCCCTGCCGGTATCGAGCCGATGATGAACTTCCGTGAAGCATCCGCAGTATAAACACCGGCTGCGGCAGAAGGGAAAATGTGTGTATAGGGAAAGGCCTGCGTTTGATCGGTTAGCATCCGTCCATATGGATCGAACTGCCTCCAGATCAATGTTGTCGGTGAATTGAGGGGCAGTAGGATAACTTGTGTAGCGCGGTCCGCTTCGGTTGTGTTTGGCTAAGAGAGAGTGTGGAATGTCCATGGGATTCAAGTCTTTTCTTCCTTCCGCTGGATTTGTCCTATTTCCGCCATTCGATAACGGATTTGATGAAGGTTTCGATTCCTGAAAGATGGGTTTCGGGGATGAGGCCGTGTCCGAGATTGACGATATGACCCTGGCCGCCGGTTTCATGCAATAAATCGTTGACGCGTCTGCGGATTTCCTCTTGAGGAGCAAAGAGCACGGCAGGATCCAAATTCCCCTGAACCACCGCACGCTCTCCTAATCTCCTGCGGACCTCCGATAAAGAAATTCTCCAATCTACGCCAAGAACATCCGCACCGGATGAGGCGGCGGAAGAAAGGTGGCTCCCGATGCCGTTGACGTAATATATGATGGGAATATCTGTTTTTTTCTTGACTGTTTGAATGATTTGTTGGACAAAAGGCTGAACAAAAGTCTCAAAATCCCGAGGGCTGAGCCCACCCGCCCACGTATCAAAAAGTTGAACGGCGGTTGCCGAAGCTTCTGCCTGGAGGATAAGGTATTCCGATATCACATGCGTCAATTTCTCCTGAAGGGTCATAAAGTTTGAAGTATCCCCGTACATCATTTCTCTGACTTTAATAAAATGCCGACTGCTTCCACCTTCGATCATATAACTCGACAGGGTAAATGGAGCCCCCGAGAATCCCAGAACTGCGGTCTTCCCGTTGGTATCCTTGAAGACCCTCTTTACGACGGCAGCCACATAATCCAATCTTTGGCAGATGTCGTCCACATTCAGCCTCTCGATCCCCTCAAAATCGCTGATAGCAGGGGAGATCTCCAGTCGGGGAGAAAAGGAAACCTTCATGCCGAGCGCAGCTGGGACGACCAAGATATCGCTGAAGATAATCGCTGCATCAAGTTGGAATCTGTTGAGGGGCTGCAACGTGACCTCTGCCGCCAATTCGGGAGTCCTGCAGAGTTCCCAGAATGAGTGTTTTTCCCTTAAACTGCGGTATTCAGGCAATGTGCGCCCTGCTTGTCTCATCATCCACACGGGCGGTCTGTCGACGTCCTCGAAACGGACGGCTTTTAGAAATCGTTCGATCGATGTCATAACATGTTTTCCTGATTGAGTTGAGTTTGTATAAACGGAAATTATAGCAGAAGATTTGGGTGCTGGGAGTGTTACTTTGTCATGGAAATGTCATGAAATGGGGAACTCGAAAAAATATGTTTAAGCTGGAGAGCTTGATCCGATCTTTTTAAGGTTCGTAGCGATAGCCATGGCCTCTTACGGTTAGAAAATGCTTCGGTTTTTCGGGAGAATCCTCAAAAAGCCTGCGAAATTTGAGAATGAAGTTGTCAACCGTCCGGGGAGTAGGTGCAACATCCATTCCCCAGGCCTCCTCCAGGATGTCTGCTCGAGAAATATTTTCGTTGGCGTTTTTCACCATATATCTCAGGAGTATGACCTCCTTTTCGGATAGAGCCTGATCACCTAAATTGCTTGAGCACTTTCGGGTGGAAATATCCAATCGGAAGCGGTTGATGGTAACAAAACCAATGGAAGGAGTTCGTCGCTTGGCTTGACTTCTTCGGATCAGCGCTTTGACTCTGGCAAGCAACTCCTCGAAGTTGAAGGGTTTGTTCATGTAATCATCAGCTCCGGTATCCAGCGTATGGATTCGGGTGTGGATATCGTTCTTGACGGTAAGCATAAGAACGGGAGTATCATCCCCTTTTTTCCGGAGTGCTTTAAGGTACTGTTCACCTGTCTGTCCCGGTAGCAGGATGTCCAGAATAATCAGATCGAACACGTCTTCGAAAGCAATAGGTGCATCCTCTGCAGAAGAAAATGCCTGGACATCGAATCCATTTCGTTGCAGCTGAAGCTGAATCATTGATCGAATCAGGTCATCATCCTCGATCAACGCAATTCGGGCTGGCATTATTTTTTTGCCTTTAGGAGAATGAGCCGGAAGACCGCCCCTTGCCCCTTCCCCTCACTTAACGCGAGAAGATTCCCTCCCATCTCACGGGCCATGGCACGGGAGATATGGAGTCCCATCCCTGTTCCCCGCCGCTTGACTGGAAGTTCCGAAGCCAGAAGTTCAAAGGCACGGAACAGAGCTTCCGATTTGCGTGGATCGAATCCTGGTCCATTGTCCTGAACTTCCACCAGAACCTCCCGGCCGGCCATCTTCACAGAAACTCTCAAAACAAGATGAGGGCCGGCATATTTGACGGCGTTGTCCGTGAGGTTGTCGAGGATTACCTTGAGGGTATGGACGTCTGCTCGGACTTTCAAGTCCTTAACCGCTCCCGTATCAAGCCTTAGCTCTGAATCGGTGAGGGACACAGCACTTTTTTGGAAATACTCCTCCAGAAACCGGGGCAGGTTCACCGGTTGTAGCTTCAGTGGTTCTCGGCTTTTCAAACGGTGGCCTGAAAGTATGTTTTCTGCCAGTTTTTCCTGTCTTACCACCTGTTTGAGCGCCAGATTTACGTAGGGAGCGATTTCTTCGAATCTCGATTGAGACCTGAGATTCTGAAGAAAGGCTTTGATCCCTGTGATGGGCGTTTTGATCTCATGAGCGGCCCGTTCCCAAAATTCTGTAACCTCTAGGGCTGTCCTCCGCTCCACTTGAATGGATCGGTAAAGGAATCCACTGCTTACCAGTATAACAAGAATTAGAAATCCTGATTCACCCAGGAGCATAAAATTTTTGCTGCGATATTCCTGTTCAATGTGGTCGACGATTTCTGCGCGCGGCCTCACCCAAAAGTCAGGCCATCGGGGCTCCAAGGATTTTACAAAAGGAGCATTGTCTGGACGTTCTTTAAGAATTTCAAATCGCTGATCATGATCACATATTCCGATATCAGGCTTGAATTCCTTCTCTGCTGCAACGGTCTGACACAGAATGGTTACTTCTAGTTCGAGAATTTTATATTGCTGGCTTTTCTCGTTTTGGATGGATGTCCGGATAAAAATGGTCCACCACATCAAAAGGGCAACCAGCGACAGAATGGACATTCCAAAAAGCAGGTGATGTCCATATCCTTTAAGTGCCCTTGTCGTTTTCCTCATAATCGCTCTCCTGGATGGCATACTGATTAAAATAACATGAGCAGATTCAAATAATCTGGATTAAACTAGACAAGACGAACCGGCATATTTTCTTTAATTTAAAAGATTCTGGTTTTAAATGCAATCGTTTAGAGTTCGCCCGAATAATCGGGTAAGCCGCGATGATCATAAGGGATAGCAAAATATAAGCCTCTACTACACCTGAAGAATTGGTATAATAGAGGCATGCAAAAACATAAAAAGTTTCACCCAGTAGGTGAAACCCAAAAGGTGCTTTTATGATATGTCAAAAAGTTAAAAATTTCAATATCGGATCATTAAACAAAACAAAAGTGACTGCCTCCAGCGGTTTAATATTGATCATGAGTTTTGCCAAAGAGATTGGATTAGCGGGGGAACTTGAAAAGAGGCTCTCTCATCTAAAAAAGCGAAAACGGGGTTATTGTGTATCTGAGAAGATTCTCTCCTTTGTAGAGATGCTAATAAAGGGAGGGCGTCGTTTAAATGATATAGATATTCTTTCTTCTGATCCCGGGTTATTGGATATACTGGGGATGGACAAGTTTCCCAAGGCCAACACTCTTGGCGATTTGGCGCGAAGATTTACGCGAAGAGACATTAACAATCTGGCTGATATTGTCATGAAGCTTTCCTCAAATACAATTGCTCACAAGGGGTTAGAAGAGCTTGTCATAGATATAGATTCAACTCTTATTCCCAGTGAGGTCGATATTGCTAAGATGAGTTATGAAGGCTTTCGTGGATTTAATCCTCTTATGGGGATCATAAAGGGCAAAGAGTTGAGCATGGCCGGATTTAGTCTTTTTCGCTTTGGCAATGCTTCACCTGCGGCGAATAATTTGAGTCTTTTAACAAAGATCTCAAAGTACCTGGAAAAGAATAATCCGGGAGTAAAACTCATCGCCCGAATGGATTCTGCCGGATATAATCATCGCATAATGAGGTATTGTGATAAAGGAGGGCATGGATTTGTCATAGCTGGAGACAAATACGGGATTGTACTCGATACGATAGCGGCAATAGAAGAGGATAAATGGGAAAAATTAAAGAAGCGCAAAAAGAGAAGCTATGCTATCAAAGAAGAAGTGGCTGAGAGTGTACATTTTGTGGGCCCTGAGAGAGGGGGCGAGACCTATCGTTTTGTCGTTGTCAGGCGCAAGAATAATCAACTGGCCCTATTTCCAGAGTACCAATACACCTACCGGGTTTATTTTACCAATACGGATTGGGATAAACATAAAGTCGTTCACTTCTACAGAAAACGCGGAGATGCCGAGAATGTTATTAAAGAACAAAAAGAAGGCTTTGCTGTAGAAAATATATTGTCGGAAGATTTTCTGGCCAATGCCGCTCTTTTCCAGATGCAGTTACTTGCCTATAATCTTGTTCAATATTTTAAATACACCAACCTCGAGAGAAGTTGGTGGAACTTAAGAATCAAGCAATTGAGGTTCAGGTTGATTAATATTGCAGGAGTTGTTGTCAATCATGCCCGCAAAACGATATTACGTATATCAGCCAATTATAAATATATGAAAACCTACCATAGGATTTATCATCTTTTATCTATTAAGCGGATGGAGCTTCTGATTTAACATCCCTCCGAGCCACAAATGAATTTGTTTGCCGGGGAAAGGTTTCTCCATTTTTCGATATCCAGTATATCCCCATCAAAATTATGCTCAATATTAACCAAAATGAGTATCTTCCTAGCGGATTTAAAAATCCTTTCCGTTTAAAAGCCGATATCTTTGAAAATGGATCCAAAATCTATGATGAATTTCCCTTATCTGATTATTTGGGAGTTCGTTTAGAGTTCTTCGCCATCGGTTTTATATGTGCCGCAAAAGAAGATCGATCACTTCGCTTGCCTTCAGCCCACCACGCGACAGCCTCTCCGTCATTTCCGCCCACCTCAATATTAGCGCGTCCAGGATTCAGTGACTCAAGAGCGACATCTCTTTCCACAGGCGATTTCGCAGAGGGCGCGGAAGAGGGTCAGTTTGTAGGTGGCCACTTTTTTGTCTCTGTTGAGGACGCCTTCGATCTGATCGAGAGGACGGAGTTTGCCGCCGTCGAAGAGGCGGAAGAGCATGGTCGTCCAGGTGACGCCGTCCCTACCAAGACTGTCCGCATCCTCCCATTTCCGGAGAAGATCAAACCCGATCCGCCCGAGAAGAAGCTCCAGGTAATCCGGTTGGAGGTCCGAGAAGAGGCGGCCGTCGCTGTCTCGACGGTGCTCGTTAAGTCCGGGCCGATTGTTTGGGATGGAGACAAGAAGCCTGCCGTCGTTCTTGAGGATGCGCTTTACGGCAAAGAGGGAATCGAAGAGGTGCTCGCGGGGAATGTGCATGAGGACAGCCGAGCAGACAACGCCTGCAAACTTGAAATCGAAAGAAGAGAGGTCATCAGGGAGGTTGCCGGCCTTTATTCTATCATGCAGGAGGGGGTGTCTTTCAATGGTGAGGTCGCGGAGCTCGTCGCAGGGTTCGATACCGTAGGCGGCATGTCCTTCCGAGATGAGGTGGCGAACATCGCGGCCTGAACCGGCGCCGATATCGAGGATTTTGCCGGGATCAGGAAAGGCTTCTTGGAAGTGACAGCTGAGACCCGAGGCGGCTGATTCGTAGCGGGCAAAGACTTCGTCAGCGTTCTGTGCGTAATAGCAGAGTGTTTTTTCGTCCATGAAAGCTTTGCCCTCAAAAACACTTTTTTCTGATGCCAGAGGAGGGCTTCTTCGTTCGGCACACAGGCTTCGCGGCCGGAGGAGGCGGAT
>JBDRSZ010000276.1:0-4176 GCA_043824415.1 bacterium
ATGCCGTTCGTCTCCGTATCTCCGCCGAACCGTTGCAAGTAATAGAGACAGCCCAAGATACTGTAAGCCCAAGCTCGCGGAGCGGAAAAATCGCTGCACACTTTCAGCCCCTGCTTGAACAATTGGTTGGAAAGGCTCAGAATAGCCGTGCTCGGCGCCTGCCAGATCGTGTATCCCAGGCACCAGAGAACCCTGCCGTGGTTATCCTCCGAACCGACCTCATCCAACCAGTCCCTGGCATACGACATCTCATTTCTGAATCGCTGGTATTTTGGGTTCAACGCATGGTTGAGGAATCCTAAATACGTGTGAATGGGTTCGATCATACCCTCTTCGTGGAACTGTTCAAAATGCATGACAGCCACCATCAACGCTCTGGCGTTATCGTCCGTCGTGTACCCATCGAACCGGTTTGGTGTGTGGTAGATCGCATGCTGGAAGATGCCCGTATTGTCTGTTAAGAGTTGAAGATGATTCAGCTTGATCTCTGGAAGAGCCGGAGGGTTGACTGCCTTTCTACGGACGCTGGCCGCAATCTTCTTCCGGCCGAATTCGGTCACGGCCTGCTCAAAAACGCCGTCATACCGATTGGCGACTTCACGCCAGACCATTTGACGGCCCCACTGGTATGCATTCTTCCGCATCCGGTTCAGCTTCGCCTCATCTGCAAGCAGCGCGCAAACATTCTTCGTAATTGCATCGCTGTCTCTGAACGGCACTAAAATTCCGCGACCATCCCCGAGCAATTCTTCTGCATACCAGTACGGAGTCGAGACGATAGCCTTGCCGCAAGTCAGAGCATACGCTAAGGTGCCCGAAGAAATCTGTTCTAAAGACAGATACGGAGTGATATAGATGTCCGTGGCGACAAGAAACTGGATCAGCTTTTCCAAAGTCACGAATCGATTATGGAACACGACGTGCTGCTGCAGGTCGAGCTCCTTCACCCTGCGTTCGAGGTGAATGCGATACTGCTCGCCCTGTTCCCGTTTCACGTTCGGGTGCGTTGCTCCCAGCACGATATAAAGCACGTCGGGATAATCACGAACGATCTTGGGAAGAGCGTTGAGGACGTACTCGATTCCTTTATTTGGATTGAGAAGACCAAACGTCAAGAGGACGCTACGATCTTCCGCCTGAAAATGGTCTTTGTAATACGACGTATCCAAAAATGGGACATCGGGAGCACCGTGCGGAATCATGACGATCTGCTTCTCGGGTATACCATAAACCTTTTTTAAAATATCGACAGCTTTGTTGGCCAGCACCACAACGGTCGTAGAGAGAGAGACAATCGCCCGGAGCGTCTCCCTCTGTCCGGGAGTAGGATCATCCAGCACGGTATGGAGTGTCGTGACGACCGGTTTTTTCAAGTGGTGCAGAAGATGGACGATGTGATTCCCGTCGTTTCCCCCAAAGATGCCGTACTCGTGCTGCAGGCTCACCACATCCACCGCCGACAGATTCAGGAATTCCGCGGCTTCCTGATAATCGCTCTTGTACTGTTCGCGTATAACGAAATTCGCTTCCGGGGGGAAAGCATACCCTTCGGGAATATTGTTCATCGCGATAATCTGCAGATGGTCCTCCCTCACCGCGCCGATCTCGGATAAATGATTCAGACTCTGTACAAGGTCGAATGTAAACGTACCGATACCGCATTTCCGTGGCGGATACGTGGCAATGAAGGCCGCACTCAGAGTATTCACATTCTTCATGTTGCCCCCTGCGTCTTGTCATTTTCTTCAAAAAACATAGTCTTTCCTTTCTCAACGCACGCCGCTGCATACAGGTACATGGCCGCGGACCAGGTCTGCCAATCCTGCCCCCTCGGCGTCCAATTCTGGGCTTTTATCCATTCATTAAAACCGAATTTCAGACTTCGATCTTTCGAAAGCCGGACTGTGTTCGTTAAAGCGCTCAACTTCCTCTCGGCCAGCTGCCTTTGTCCTGCGCCCACAGCGGCAGCCACATAAAACCCGCACACGAAAGGCCACACGCCTCCGTTGTGATATTCCCCCGGCCGGTTGTATTTCACGTACCGGCGTCTCCAGTCCGGATCTTTGGGTCTGATAAACGGGAAGAGACACGGAGGCAAATCCCCTGAAAGCTCATTGCGTTCCCGCAATCCTTCGCACTCGTCCTCGATCCATGCCATCATCGATTTCGCCCTGTGAGTGGATGCGAGACCCGTGAGAATCGCCAGGCTGTTACCCAGCAAATCGAAGCGGTCGCTCCTGTATACTTTATATGACCATGCCGCATAATAAGGCTTGTGGGGCATGACCAAACCCTCGTGCACGTATCGGTGCTGCGATTCTCCGCTTACGACAAACCGACTCATCAATTCCCTCAAACGGGTGGCTTTCTCCTCCAAACCATATAGACGAAGGTACGCATAGACGATCGTATTGACGAAAAGGCCGTACCCCAGGACCCATTGTTCGTCCCGCCAGTCGCTCGTCGGAAGCTGGCTCACCATCATCCTGTCGTCAGGACTCTGATAATCCATCCAGGTCAGGGATTTTTGTACGGCTTCTTCTAAAAAATCCGTCTCCCCCGTGACCCTGCGGAACAGGGCCGTCGCCAGAAGAAACAGAGGCGTCGTGTCGCTCGCACCCCTGTCTTCCGGATCGTGGACCAAAGAAGGGATGTGCCCGTGTTCGGACTGGTTCTTCGCCAGGGTCTTTAACACACGCCGTAAAACACCCACGAGCTGCTCGTTGCCGGAAGCCAGAACACCCAGCGATGCGATCATCCAATCCCGCGTATACGGCTCGGGATACCCCCAACCCGCTGTGCGGGGCAATCCGTGACACGGACCTCGAGCGTTGTGCAGGAGCACTTCCAAGGCAGCCTGCTTGGCCTCATCCACGGGTACGTATAAAGTCTTTTTCAATTTCAGGAAATCTCCAACCGTTTGGATACGATGTCCACGAACTTCCGGGCGACCACGCGGTAATCGAACAGCCTGACGACGCGTTTCCTGCCGGCTTCACCCATCTTCCTCCGGAGCTCGGCATCCTTCATCAGCTGACTGAGGTATTCGGCGATGTCGTAGATGCTTGCGCGATAATCCGCTGTGCGCGGTCTGGAAAACACAACGCGGTGGCCGTTTTCATAACCCGATTCTTCACCCAAGACAGCTTCCCTGAGTCGGACCTCCTGTGCAATGCGGGCCAAGAACGCCGTTTCACCGTGCACGAGCGTGTCCAGCATGGCCATCGCCTTGATCCCGATGACTGGCTTGCCGCACGCGCCGGCCTCCACCTGAGGCATGCCGAATCCCTCCAGCCGCGATGGAGCAGCATAGATATCGCAGGCGCCGATCAGGTACGGCATGAAATTTCTTGAAATCACATTCGTCGTATACACCACATTTTTCTCAATGCCTAAATCAGTGGCCAGTCGCAGATCGTCCAAATTCTGGGCTGCGGTTCGGGGCTGGGGCCACACCTTGCACACGTACTTCCAGTCTGGAATCTCTTTGTCGATCAGAGCCAGGGCCTGCATGACTTCCTGGGCTCCCTTTGAAGCCGCGTCTCCGCCGACAGTAAGCATCATGATCTGATCCGGAGACACGCCCATGGCTTCCCGAACTGTCGATATCTTCATGTCACTCGCATCCCGCGGAATGAACACATCCGTATCGCATCCGACAGGAAGGACTTCAATGAGCTCCTTTTTGATTCCGTCCCTGATGTACGTTTCTTTCACCCAGTTGGACGTGACCAAAATCAAGGGCAGATTATTCAGCACTTCGACATAATTCGCAATGTACCCATCAGCGACAAGCCAGGGCACAGGCCGTACGCCGTACCGCTGGGGGTGCAGGATCAAATGCGGTGTATGTCC
The DNA here is from genome assembly GCA_043824415.1 of bacterium. GTDB lineage: Bacteria > Zhuqueibacterota > QNDG01 > QNDG01 > DSAB01 > JBDRSZ01. The sequence continues at coordinate 3,856 of JBDRSZ010000276.1, forward strand.
CCAATAACCCACACCCACGACCATGTCCGGTTCGAACCACCGGTAGTACCACTCTTTCTCCTGTGCGGATTCAAAATGCACCGCATGGGCCTCGACGCCGATCTCCCGGAGTCCACGAAAAAGAAGATCGCCCTGCGTTGCCAGCCCTCCGGGTGAGGGTGGATAATCATAAAGAACGAGTACTTTCATGTTTTTATTCCCTCATGTTTTAACCACTTCTTCAAGTTTGACGGCGAATCGAAACACCGGAAAGCTTCGATTTTTGGCGTAGTCCGCGCTTCCCAGCTCTCTGGCTCGAATCCGTACACGTCGGTGATGACC
>JBDRSZ010000277.1:0-12448 GCA_043824415.1 bacterium
ATACCGTGTCGAAAGAAAGCATCAGCATTCTGATAAAAAAGGCCATCGCGGGCGACCAGAAAGCCTACGAGTCTCTTCTCAAACGCTACAGAAATGGAATATACAACATGATCTACCAAATGATTAAAAACCGAGAAGAGGCCGAGGACCTCGTTCAAGAAACTTTCATTAAAGCTTTCAACTCGTTGGACAGTTACAACGACGAATACGCGTTTTCAACATGGCTGTACAAAATTGCATTCAACCACAGCATCGATGCCATTCGCAAGAAGAAATTAAGAACTTTTCCTCTGGACAAGCCCATTCGCCTTCCCGATGGAGAAGTGCATCACGAAATTCGAGATGAAACCCTGACGCCGGAAAAGGATTTCCTCTTCTCAGAAAAAAAGAAACGCATTCAGCAAACCATCGACGCGCTTCCCGAGCGATACCGAACAGCCATCATTCTCAGGCACAGAGAAGAGCGCTCCTACGAAGAGATCAGCGAAATTTTAAAAATCCCTCTCGGCACTGTGAAAGCAAGAATCTTTCGAGCACGAGAGATATTAAAAAAGAAACTCCGCGAAGAATAGCCCGGTGAAGCTTCACCGGTATAATAAAAACAGATCTCCATTTTAGGGAACGTCGTATCGTGTCCACTCTTTTTTTACGAAGTAACTCCGCCCATTTTAAAAGGAAGAAACTGTCTACTATTGCTGACAAAAAACGAGAACTGTCATCCTAAAGATACATTTACGGCACGATTCCTAAATTCTTGATCTTCTTGTGCAGGTACGTCCTCGGGATATTCAAAATCTCCGCTGTCTTCGAAACATTCCACTTACAATCGACGAGTCTATCAAGTATAAATTTCCGTTCGAATTCTTGCCTTGCAGCCTTCAGAGTCATCAAAAACTCTGTTCGTCCTTTCGATTTTGTACTGTTCTCTAAAATTGCAGAAATATCCTGTGGCTGTATTTTTGTTCCCTCAACCAAGAACACGAGCTTCTCGACAAAGTTTTTCAATTCTCGCACATTACCAGGCCAAAAATATCCCACAATCTGGCCCATGGCTTTCGTTGAGAGTTGTTTATGAATGATTCCGTGTTCATCGCAAAAACGTTGAATGAAATGATCAACGAGGAGAGGAATATCCTCCGTCCGCTCCCTCAAAGGAGGCACTTTAATGTTGAGAACATTCAGACGAAAGTACAGATCCTCTCGAAATCGACCTTGTTCCATTTCACACTGCAAATCCTTATTCGTCGCTGAAATGATGCGGACATCCGTCAAGATAGGCATGTTCCCGCCCACCATCTCGACCTTACTCTCTTCCAATGCTCTCAACACTTTTGCTTGGGTCATTACACTCATGTCCCCGATTTCATCTAAAAAGAGTGTCCCCCCATCCGCCAGCTGGAAACGACCCAATTTATCCGCAACCGCACCCGTAAAAGCTCCCTTCTTGTAACCGAAGAGCTCGCTCTCGATGAGTGAATCGGGAATGGCCGCACAATTCACCGTAATAAAAGGCTCCCCTGCTCGCGGGCCATTGATATGAATAGCTCTGGCCACCAACTCTTTCCCTGTTCCGTTTTCACCTTCGATCAGCACCTTACTGTTCGTCGCAGCTGCTTTAGAAATAAGCTCATGGACATGTCGCAAGGCTGTACTCTGGCCGACCATCGCATAATGTTCTCTCACATTTTCCAAGAGCCGGGCCTTTTCTCTCTCCAACCGTCCCTTCTCAGAGGCATTCTTCAGAGTGACGAGCAAGCGCTCGGAATCCACAGGCTTTTCCAAAAAATCGTACGCACCAATCCGCGTTGCTTCCACAGCGATGTGTATCGTCCCCTGACCCGAGATCATCACAACCTGCACGTACGATTTTTCTTTCATCATTTTTTCCAGGACCTTCAGTCCAGTCATGTCTGGAAGCTTCAGGTCCAACAGGACGATATCAAAACCGTTTTTCCTGAATTTCGTCAACGCTGTTCGGCCGTCGTTGGCGGTATCCGTAACAAAATCTTCGTCGCTCAACATGTTCACCAGAATTTCGCAAAGACTTCGATCATCATCGACGATGAGAAGCCGGGCTTTTTTAGAAAACATCACAAGCCCCCTGGAGTGAAAATGAAGAATGTTGGAAGGTCATAATCGTTCAATCCGGTTGATTTATTAAGCAATTTTTATGCCGTATCGAAAATGGATAGAGTGGCAGGTGCTCATCGGCACCATAATAACAATGAATCCGTACAAAAATACCGGCGGCATTCTTCATCGTTCCACGAAAAATGGGGAATCCACTGCAATAGTCTTTTAGAAATATGTGAAAGAAAGGGGCGATGAATCTGTGTAATCCTCCATAGAATCAAAGACTTCGGCCGCTTACTTTTCATTCAATGTTCTGAAAATATACTCAGAATCCACATTCATATTCACACCATTCCAAAACTATACACTGTTGTGAAAAGTCCTCATATATAGAACATGATGACTTCCACACGAAGAATGGCCGACTCGAAAATTCAAAGTAGATTTACAGTCAAAAAATATTTTAAATATAAGTGTCAACTTTTTGATACAGGCGGGGACGAAATCCGAGCATCGACGCATCCTGTCGGATGCCAACGTCTTCACTCACGATCATTTTCAACGGATCGGCCGCAGAGCTTCTTTGATGGCCACAGCCAAAAGAGGCATCATAAATTCGTGGTGTCCGATAAACGAATACCCTTTGCCGCTTTCTACATTCGGCCTTTCGACAACGTTCATCTGAGGACGATAGTGGCGGATCATATCAAAATTGGCAGTCGTGAAATCCCCCACATTTCCTTCTACGTTGCGTGCGACAGTCAAAGCTTTCAGAAATACTTCCGGTAAAACGACGGAAGAACCGAACAACAGGACGACACCCCCGTTTCCGATTCGGGAAACGAGGTTCGCCCACACTCGAAAATCACGCAGGCTCGATTCGCCCATGGCCGCGCCATCCGCCGAGGGATGCTGGTGGACGATATCCGTTCCTATGGCCACGTGGACCGTCACGGGAATTCCCATCCGGTACGCCTGTCCCAGTATGCTTAAATGAAAATGGGGAGGTCCGTCGTCGACAATGCGTTTCCCTAACGCTTCTCCGAAACCAAACCCCCTCTGATTGCCCGATGCGACCGTTCGATTAACGATATTCGCCGTTTCCTCGACCATGCCGAAGCGTCCATCTTTCAGAGATTCGGATACGTCTTCCGAGGTGCTGCCGAAATAAGCCAACTCTACATCGTGAATCGCTCCCGCACCGTTCAACGCAATCCCCTGTATCGCCCCTCTTTCCAGAAGATCAACGACAATCGGACTCAGCCCGACCTTGATGACGTGAGCGCCCATCATCCATAAGACCGGTTTTTTCGACTGCATCGCTTTTACAATCCTGTCCACCAAATCCTTCAAGTTGTGCACTGCCAACACGTCGGGAAGTCCCTCCCAAAACTTCAAAAACGAATCCCCCTCACGTACGGGTCGTCCCAAATGTCCGATCCCCACCTTGCTTTTCCGATCCGCCATGGAGATCGTTGTAACTTTTCCCATATCGATTTCTTCATACTTTGACATAGCATCTCTCTTCAACGATTCGAGTGAACTTCCTGCTTTACACGAAACAGTCCGCGTGCAATGTATCACCGCACCCTTATTTTCTATTTCACGCCCGTTTGAATCGACATCAGCCGAGCTTCGATAGACCCGACAAGCACTTTACTCTTCATCAGAACGGGGATTCTTCGCTCATCATTCGTCAGCCAGATGGCCATGCGGCCGTTTTGGTTGAAAAGTCCCTCCCCTTCCAGGACCGGCTCGACAACGATGCAATCGAACCTTCCGGCAGGAACTTTCACTCTGTCCTTGCCGTGCACTACTATTTTCAGTGGATATACTTTGCCGTCCGCGAAATTGTCGATTCCGAACGATTTTCCGATCTTCAGAGGAACCGTCCTTGCGAAGTAGAAGGAAGAGAGGATGTCCTGCGCATACGGGGGAATCGATATCGTATCCTTCCCTGTATAGACCAGATTGCGTCTCTGATCGTATTCTTCGAACCTGTCGGCATGGTACTTCCCCTCCCTGAGACGCTTCTCGAATCTCCACGTAAAAAGTCCCTCTATGTCTATGTAAGACTCTACAGTGTCTCTTACCTTGTAAAGAGAATCGAAAAATTCGTTCGACTTTGCTGTCGTCAGAATATGGTAGCATGGCCGTCCGTTCACCCACTGAGTGTCAGCAACGGACATCGTCGCCGTACCCGCCTTGATGACGCCGTAGGCGATCTCAAACTCAAGACGCTCTCCCACGCTGAATGCGCTGTTCTTCACGCGCCGGAATGCGGACGATTCGCCCGACGCTTCCTGATCCCTCGCCTGCGTAGAAATGTTTTCATCCGACGACACGGACTGCGCCCCATCCGGAGTCCCCACGGAAACGAGCCCCAAAGGATCCGCGGTCAGACCCACAATCAGGAAAATCCCGCTCCAAAGACTGAGATTTCCCAATTTTCGATGCTTGGGTCGAATCCTCATGAAAATCCTTTATCCTTGAGTTTTTTCCGGGCTACCTGCAACACATCTTCTACGGAAATCATCTCCATGCAGTTCCAATTCGGACATTTTACTCCGGTACATCGTCCACCCTCCGGCACGTTCGGCATCAGAACACTGTCCTCCCTCCCGTAAGGCCCCCACCTCCTCGGACTCATCGCAGTGATGGGCGGGAAAAGCCCGATCACATCCGTTCCGACGGTCACCGCCATGTGCAGCGGGCCGGTGCTGTTGGCAACGACCAAATCCGCACGAAGAAGGAGCGCCGCGAATTCCTTAAGATCAAAAAGTCCCGCGCCGTTCCATGCCCTCTGACGAACATTCTTCAGAACCTCCTCCGCGACCCGCTCCTCGCCTTTTCCTCCCGTGACGACAACCTGCGCATGTGCATATTCGTTCAACCCATCCGCCAGCAGCGAGAACCGCCCGACCGGCCACTCCAACGCAGAACCGCGGCTTCCCGGGTGGAGCAAGACAAGAGGTCTGTCGCCATCAATCCCCGCCGACTTCAACCATTCCTCCACACGCCCCACAGCAACATCCGAAACGGGAAAATGAAAATCCACACGAGAGACATCCACGCCCAGGACTGCAGCCAGTGACAGATTATACTCGGCCTCATGTCGCCTGGCATCCTTCCGATGCTCCCACACCCTGCGGTTGAAAAACACCGAATACAATCGGTACCCCGTTCCGATCCGTATGGGAATTCCCGCAAAAACGACAGCAACCGCCAGCCTTAAAGTCGGATGGAGCATCGCAACTACATCAAACCTTTCCTCCCGGATCTTTCGAACGAGTCCGATGAATCCCCCCATTCCGCGCGCTTCTTCCGAATCGAACAGGACGCCGTTCAGATCGGCGTGGTCCTCCACGATTTCCCGCACGCTGGGATGCACAAGCATCGCCAAATACGCACCGGGAAATCTCCTCCGAAGAGCCGCCACGACAGGGAGAGAAAGCACGACATCCCCAATGCGGTCCGTTCGAACGATGAGGATGCGCTCAACGCTTTTAAGATCAATGCGAATGGAATTCCTCTTTATTCTCTCCGGGGCGTTCGACCATCATCGGAAGAATTCTCCGGATCTCCGCCTCCAATTCATCACGACAGCTTCGGTAGAAGTCCAGATCCCTCCCGATGGGATCATCGATTTCTTCGTCTAAGCCCCATCTGCCGTACACTCTCAGGAGAAACACTTTTTCATCCACTCGTTCCGATATACTTTCCACAAACCGTTTATGCGCCTTTTCCATCACCAGGATGAGGTCCGCTCTGTCCACGATCTGCCCCGTCAGCAGCTTGGCGCGATGGGAGGAAATATCGATTCCCCTCTCCGTCATGACCAGATTAGCATCGTTCGTCGGAGGCATTCCTACGGGTGCCATCGTCCCCGCCGACTCAACTACGATCCCTCGGATTCCTCTTTCTTGAAGAAGATCCTTGAGAATCCATTCCGCCATAGGACTTCGGCAGCTGTTCCCAGTACACACAAAAAGAACTCGAAAAATTCTATTCTCCATGAACATCTCCCACAATGCTTTCAATCTCCGCTCTACCGATGGCTCCTTCTCTAATGAGTCTCGGTGAATCTTCAGATACATCCAGCACGGTCGAAGGAATCCCCGATTCCCTCGCGCCGCCGTCTAAAATCAAATCCAATTCCTCACCGAAATTGTGCATAACCTCCAAGGAAGACCGCGCCGGAGTCTCCCCCGCTCGATTGGCACTCGTCGACACGAGCGCTCCCTGGTACCGGTCCATCAGAGCCGCACAGATCGGATCCGGAGAAACCCGGATGCCGATTTTATCGCTCTCTGCAGTCAGAGATTTCGGCAGACCGGGCAGAGCATCGAATACCAGCGTCAGCGGGCCGGGCCAGAACCGCTCCATCAACATCCTCGCATCGGACGAAACGCGTTTCGCATACGCAAAAACATCATCACTTCGAGCCACCAGGATCAGAAAGGGATGATGAACATCCCGCTCTTTCATACGCCGAATCCGTTCCAAAACAGTCTCATCGGCGGCATCTCCCCCGATCCCGTACACCGTCTCCGTAGGATAGGCGATGACTCCTCCGCGTCTCAGCAGATGCACGACATCATCCATCCGTTTCTCTGAGAGATCATTCGGAAAAATTTTCACGATTCGAGCGGCCGCAATCACAAGTATCCTTCCAAAGCTTGGAGCACTTCTTCAACGGAGATATCCTTCATGCAGCGAAAATGCTGTTCTGCACACTTCCTCCCGCCGTGCACGCCGCAGGGACGGCAGGGGAGTTTCCTCTCCACGATTGTGTGTCCGTCTCCGTAAGGTCCAAAACCAAAAGCAGGAACCGTGGGGCCGAACACGGCCACGACCGGAGTGCCCACAGCCGCAGCCAGGTGCAGAGGAGCGCTGTCGTTCGTCAGAATCACCCGGCACCGGCGAATCAACTCGGCCGATGCCAAAAGCGATAATTTCCCAATTGCACTGACGACTCCTGCTCCGCACTTCTCGACCATCCCATTCCCCAAATCCGCATCTTCCTCTCCTCCGATCAAAATCGACCGGATATGGTGTCGTCCCCAGAGAGTCTTCGCTGCTCCCGCGAATCCTTCCGGAACCCATCGTTTCGTCGGCCATACCGAACCCGGGGCCACAGCCACAAAATTCCGTTCGGAAACGATCCCCGTCTCTTCAAGAAATCGATCGACGGCTTCGACCTCTTCCGCGCCCGGATACAATCTCGGCGGAATGATTTCTTTCCATCCTGTGCTTTGGATCAGCCGAAAATTTCGCTCCACCTCGTGAACGTTCTTCGGATACGGAACCAAGTTCGTAAAAAAAACCGCTCCCGCGCTGTTCCTGAAACCGATCCGTCTCGGAATGCCGGCCCATCGGACAAGCAGGGCGCTCCTCAAAGAACGGTGAGGCACGACGGCAAGATTGAATCCTTCCCTCCTCAGTTTTCTCCCCAATCGGAAAAAAGAGGATACCCCCCTCTCAGATCCTCCCTTATCGTACGTCCATACTTTTCGGATGAAAGGATTGTTCTTCAAAAGAACAGCCGTTTCCGGAATAACCAGAAAGTGTACTTCCGCTTCCGGATGCGCCCCCTTCAGTCCCTCTGCAAGCGGCGCCGCTAAAACAACATCTCCAGCGAAGGCTGTCTGAAGGATAAGAATTTTCAAAATAGCATTACTCTACGAATTTGAGACAATTGAATCATTCACAGGAGAAGACTTCCATCGGCGATGCATCCAGAACCAATGATCGGGGTAAGCCCGAATCATACGTTCTAAATAAAGTGCATGGGCCTGAGTGACCTCTCGGATATTTTCCGGAGTGGCCCCAGACAGATGATCAAAGGTCAAGCGCTTAAAAGCGAAGCGATGCCGTCCGCGGGGAAGACGAACGGGAGTAAAAAATATGATGGGTGCTCCCGTCTTCAGAGAAAGAACCGCAGGACCCTGGTGCCCGGAAGTGGGAATGCCCAGGAAGTCCACAAAAATCCCATCACGTCCGGCGTCCTGATCCGCCAGCAATATCACGAATTCATTGTTCCGCAGAGCCTTGATGACTCCTCTGACCGCCACGCCCCTGCCGATAATCCGGTTGCCCGTCACGCGCCGATGCGCGGTGATGAGTTCATCCACATACGCGTTGTTCTGCCTTTGTACCAGAAGCGACAAAGGATAGCCCCACTGCCCCAAGGCAGCACAGAACAACTCCCAGTTCCCAAAATGTCCGCCTAAGAGGATCGCTCCCTTTCCCCTCTCCAAAGCCCAGTCTAAATGCTCCAGCCCTTTGGCTGAACACAGTGAGGATACCATCTTTCCGTCGAGGAGCGGAAATCGGACAAATTCAAAAACCAGCTTGATAAAATTCTGGTATGTCCTTCTGGCGATGAGAAAAATCTCCTTGGAGGATTTCTCCGGGAAAGCACGGCGCAGATTGGCGAGCACAACTTTCCGACGGACTCGGACACACCGAAAGGCCAGCAGTCCCAGACAGTCCGCCATCAGAAGAGCCGTCCTTAAAGAGACGAGCCACACCAGGATCATGAAGCCCCGCATCACCGCGTATTCAATCCTGTGCTGAATCCTTTTCCAAACGTTAGAATCCATACAGCTCTTCATTCTGCCAATTTTTTTTCTTGTTCCTTATTCTTTTCCGCGTGATAAAAAAAGCGGCAAAAAATAGAGTGATGATGACCACACTGAACATCAGTGGAAAATCCAGCAGCACGTACCAGAGATACCGACGTTTCATCGTGTGGCGCCATTCCGATTGAAAGTCAATAAAATCCATCCCCGTGCGCGAATGCAGGGCGGCATCCATTTTCATCCCATCCTTCACAGCTTCCACGATTTGGACAAGCATTGACTCCCCGAATTTCTCCACCAGGTATTCGACGGCAGTCCGCGACTCCTCGTAAGCCAGGGCGGCCTTCTCTCGACGGAAAGTGAGAACATCGTTCACTTCATTGAGGTCAAGGACATCCCCCGTAAGAAGGCTGCGCGCAAAAAGAATTGAATTCCTTAAATTCACTTCGCCCGACACATACTGGGCGAATCCCTCATCGAACCATCGGTCCACCGGCTTTCCGTTCAGAGCCATGCCGAGTGCGACATGACTCAATTCATGTATCACAATCTGCCTGAGATTCGATTCCAGCTTGGCGAACCGGGGGGATTTTAAAAAAACAGTCGCTCCTCGAGAATCTGCCGCTCCCGCGCCCCATTCAGGGATGCTCTCGCCCGTGAGAGAGGAAAATTCAGCATCAGAAGAAGCGACGACAACCTTCACTTTTCCCACTCTGTTGAGTCCGAGGTCCTTTGCGATTTTCGGAAGCGCTTCCTCCGCCATGACCATTACTTGTGAAGCAAACTGTATGTCCCCTGCATGGCACAAAACAGCGATGTCCCCCCTCTCCAACCGACGCCACAGACGCTCTTGGGCACCCGTGTGGACCGCCAAGCCCAGCACGACGAGCGACAGAAGCATGCGACAGAAAGATTTCATCAAAATCCGCTTTCTCTAAAATAGAGCCTCACAAAATGTATACATTTCGAGTACCAACCGCAAGAAAATTTTCGTTATGTTGAATGAGTTCCATTTTGGGGGAAAGCTTGTTGGAATCATAAAATTAAATCGGGGATGGGAGGATGGCCTTTTTGTGTGCCTGGCTTTTAGAGAAGTACAGGGTCAGAAAAAGGGGTGGGCATCCTATCCCGACTCATTTTTTGGGATAGGGCGAAAGGGATGAGAGGGGTGGATTATCATGGTCGCATGTTTCAGTAATTAACAAAGTTACTGGCTTTCCCGCCTGCCGCCCTGCCTGCCGCAGGCAGGGCGGGCAGGCAAAAAGGCCGATTCTTTTGTCTTCAATATCAAATCATACGATTGCTTGATCCCGCTGTGCGGGGGTTCTTTTCTTCTAAAGAAAAGAACAATTTCACAAAACGAACGGATTACAATATATAGTCAAATCAGAATCGACAGTTATGTAGTGTCAAATTCACTCTGAATTTTCGTTATGCAACCGATGGGGGGATTTATAGGAAGATAAACGGACAGGGCGCTACTTTTTCACATGGTGTTTCATCACCGATTTACACAATTTCCCGAACGCTTTTTCTCGCTGCCTCTTCTCAAAATAGGACCTTTCATGAAAAGCGAATTCCTTTTTCATTTTAATATAGCTATTGTATCGATCGGCTGAGAGGATTCCGCTTGCGAGTGCTGCCAGCACAACGCATCCATCCTCCACCGTATGCGTGCAATCAGTGAAACGGCACTCATCTGTCAATCTCGCAATTTCATCGAAAGTTGCATCAAGACCAGATTCTGCTCCGATATTTCCCAATTCTCGCATTCCGGGCGTGTCTATGATCATCGCTCCGTTGCTCAAGAATGACAATTGCCTGCGTGTCGTCGTGTGTCTTCCCTTTCCTTCGATCACTCTCAGGGGCAGTGTTTTGAATACTTCCTCACCCAATAGGTTGTTCAACAGCGTTGTCTTTCCTACGCCGGAAGAACCTAGCAAACAATACGTCTCGCCTGGTTTGAAGCATTCCCTGACCTTTTCGATATCCTGTGGATCGAGGTTGCTGAAAGTCATAACTCGAACATTCGGCATCGAGGAACGAATCTCTGCGAGTTTCTCCTCAAGCGTCCGACGGGACAGGAGATCGCTCTTGCTCAGGAATATGACGGGATGAATACCGCCCTCGTGGATCATCACCAAATATCGTTCCAGCCGTCGAACATTAAAATTCGAATCCAGGGACTGCATGATAAATGCGGTGTCAATGTTCGTTGCAATCAGCTGATAATCGATTTTTCTGCCTGGTGTTTTTCTCCGTAAAACAGTCCTCCTCGGAAAAATCTCATGGATGACAGCGAAAGAATCATCATCAAAATATTTTGCATAAACCCAGTCGCCCACCGTCGGAAAATCCAAACCGGAATCCGCGCTGAACATCAGCCTGCCCGTGATCTCCGCCTTGACTTCCTTCTCCTCACTTTTAATGATATAGTTGTCTTTATTGACAGTGATAACCCGTGCCAACGTATACGCATTCAATTTCGCGGCATCCGTCTGATCTTTAAACCATGCATTAAAACCCAACGCTTCCAATGTCATCGAGTCATTCTCCCAAACCGGTATTGAATCATGGATAGAATCTAACGACCGGATAGAACGGAGGCAATCTTCCTGGCGAGCAGTTCGTTTCCTGCCTGATTGTAATGACAGCTGTTGTCCCGGTACATCGTCTCCGAGTGGCCCGTAAAGAGATTCGTCAAATCAAAGAAAGGAATGTTCTGTGCGACGAGTTCATTCCCCGCGGTCATCAAACGGGGATACCCCTTCTCCACAGCCTGTCTCGACAGATTTTCAGGGCCCGCATAGATGTGCTCGCGCTCCCACGCACTCAACTTCTTCGAACCCGGCAAATACTGATTGGGCTGCAAAAAATGATAGTATTCCGTCTGATATTCCTTGCAGATCTTCCACATCTGGACGGAGGACCGTTTCCACAGCGCGGCGAAATCGGAAAACATCTCCTCGTCCGAGGAATAGTGAAATGACGGGCCCGTCTCCTGCGGGTGCGTATGTTCTTTGAATCGTAGGATCTCCCGAATCTGTCCGTCGAGCGCGGTCTGACGATTCTCTTCGCGCGTCCTGATCAGGTGCCATAAGAATAACAAGAAATGGCTGTGACGAAACGGCGACCTGGACACGAGAGTCCGCCAGTGCTCGACTTTCATCCGGCTCTCGTTCATTCTCCCGTAGAGCACCGCCGCCTGAATATTCATCACTTTCGCTGCGTAGATCCCCCACGCGCGCGGATAGAACGGATGGATATTGAACGGGATGTTCTGAGCGAACGGCAGCGCCATCTCGTTGAACCCATCGCAATTGACGACGATGTCGTATCGGAAGCCCAGAGCAAGAAAATAATTCAGCGCCATCAACTGCTGCGGCTGCTTCATCCCTCCGAGTGCCAACGAGACGATTTTAATTTCTTTGTCCGCAAACATGGGGAAGCGTTGCAATGCCTGTTTAAGGACATCCCCGGCATATAAAAAAAGCTCCAGTGCGACGGATCCCCCTGCAATTGCGACGGTCACTTTTTGATTCGAAACCTCTTTATCGGGCAGCGGTCCGAAGAATCCGTACTCGTTCACGGGCACCTGAACGACCCGCCCATCGAACAGCTGGCGAGGCAATTTGTGATTCTGAACAAACCCGATGTACGGATGAATGACATGCGGCTGCATCCAGAAAGGCAGACGGTCGTCGGAAACGACCAATTCCCCCTCGCTTCGCTTTGAGGTCGCGACATCCAGAGTCTTCCGAAGCTCGGAACGCGGAGGGCAGCCCTTCGCA
>JBDRSZ010000278.1:0-2570 GCA_043824415.1 bacterium
ACAACGTCGATCTCCAAGAATTTATGATCGCTCCTATCGGGGCGGTTTCTTACAGAGAAGCGTACCGGATGGCTGCGGAAGTCTACCATCACTTAAAAAAGGTTTTGAAAGAGAGGGGATACTCAACGGGCGTCGGTGACGAGGGTGGATTTGCGCCCAACCTCGCGTCCAACGAAGAGGCACTTCAGGTCATCCTGAATGCGATTGAAATTGCAGGCTACATCCCGGGAAAGGATTTTTACATCTGTCTCGATCCTGCGGCGAGTTCTTTTTTCGACACCGCAGGAAAACGGTACATCCTTGCTTCGGAGAAGAGAAAACTCACGTCCAAAGAGATGGTGGACTATTATGAGGATCTCGTGAACCGGTATCCGATCTTTTCCATCGAAGACGGCATGGCTGAGGACGATTGGGATGGCTGGAAAATCCTGACGGATAAGCTGGGGGAGAAGATTCAACTCATGGGCGACGACCTTTTCGTGACAAACCCGGAAAGACTCCGGATGGGGATCGATAAAGGCGTGGCTAACAGCATACTCATCAAGCTGAATCAGATCGGTACGCTGACAGAGACCTTAGAGACGATTTCCATGGCGAACTACCATGGGTACACATGGATGATTTCCCACCGTTCCGGAGAAACCGAGGATACGAGCATTGCGGATTTGGTTGTAGCTACGGGCGGAGGACAGATCAAGACGGGCGCGCCGTGCAGGAGCGAGCGGGTCGCCAAGTACAATCAGTTGCTGCGTATTGAGGAGGATTTGGGGGAAGCCGCCATCTATTATGGAAACCGGGCTCTGAAGCATTGATTTGTATTCGCAGTCAATTTTTTTATCGAGGGATTCTTTCGTCCATGAGAGAGTCGTCTTTTTTGATGCAAAGATCGAGAGGGAATAGATGAGACGAAGTCCGTCGGGCCGGCGTAAAAAATTTTGGTTGTTGGGTCTTTTGTCTTTTCTTGCGCTCGTTCTTTTTCTTTCCATGGGAAAGCGAGGTTTCATCCAGCAGATTCGGGTCTATCGCGAGAAAAAACGGTTGGAAAAGGAGATTGAGACCCTTAGCGAGCAGAAGCAGCGATTGCAGGCAGAGAAGGAGAAGCTCAACGATCCCGAGACGATTGAGAAGATCGCTCGAGAGGAATACGGCATGGCAAAGGAGAAAGAAAAAGTGTATCGAGTCGTACCGAAGGAGGAGAAGTGATGTGGAACGGGATTCGGAAAACGCTTTTAGCCGGCCTTCTCGTTCTTGCTCCGATCACGCTGACGGTATACGTTCTCTACCATCTATTTCGCGCCCTCGATGGCATACTCCGGGATCCGTTCTCCAAATTTCTCGTCGATACAATCGGTATTGATTCACTGAGAACACCGATTCCAGGTCTTGGCATTGTGGCGCTCCTGGCGCTGTTGTTTCTGACGGGTGCAATTGCACGGAATTACATCGGCAGAAAAATCATCGCTGTTGGAGATTATATCGTCACGCATATTCCTCTCATCAATCGGATCTATGTAGCGATACACGAAATCGGCGAGGCGATTTTATCGGAAAAACGGGAAATCTTCAAGAAAGCAGTTCTCATTGAGTATCCCCGAAAAGGATTCTACTCCATCGCTTTCTTCACTCAAGATACGAAAGGGCCGGTGCAGGATACGTTGAAAGAAGATGTGGTCAGCGTCTTTCTGCCGACGACGCCGAATCCGACGTCTGGGTATCTTCTCTTCGTTCCGAAGACGGATGTCGTGGAACTGGACATGCCGGTAGAAGACGCTATGAAACTTGTTATTTCAGGCGGATCGATTCATCTGAAAGAGTATCGGGGATTCGATCAAATTCTCCTCCGTAGAGACGGGAAGAAGCGTGTGAAAACCAAGGCATCCCCTCGCCGAGCAGGGAAGGCTTTGGATTGAAGGGAATTTGTCGCAATCGAGCTGATGGCAGAAGAAATCCGTTCCGGGTGCAATTACAACCTTTACTGTTGGATGCCAAGCATGCGTTTTTCTTTCAACCTCCCTTTCTGATCGAAACCCGGATTCGTCGCGTTTTTAATAAACTGTTCGCAGAATTAGCGGCGATGAATCCTTTATCAATGGCATTTTCATCATCTTAGTATCGATTTTGTTAATAGACATCCTTTCCGTCAGATCGGGTGTGATTGCGAAGGATTGGATCACACAATCGAATCGCGGTTTAAACGCATCGAGTTGGGCTGAATCGGATATTATCATTTCACACCAACGAAAGAGAGACAGGATGAGTCAGACATCAAAGGAGATTTGCCTAACGATCAACAGTCGTCTGGAAGAATTGAGCAAGATTGAGAAACTTTCCGAGAAAATTGCATGCAGGATGGCTCTTGACGAGGATGAGAAGGACAACCTTTCTATTGCTGTGACTGAAGCGGTGGGGAACGCCATTGTGCATGGCAACAAGAAAAATCCTCGAAAGAAAGTCCATGTCGTTTTTCGATTCGGAAGAGATACAGTAAGGATATCTGTCCGCGATGAGGGAGAGGGATTCAATCCGAATGCTCTTTCCGATCCTATGGAACCAGACAACAAGATGAAAGA
>JBDRSZ010000279.1:0-3754 GCA_043824415.1 bacterium
GGTAAAATCCCCAGACGCACGCGCTTCCTGAAGCTTGATCTCGGCTTTATTGAGTCCTGTCACGTAACCGGCATGATGTTTATCATGATGGATTCTCAAAGTCTGCTCATCGATCACGGGTTCGAGAGCATCGTAGGCGTATGGAAGATCGGGCAGCGTATGCATCCCATCCTTGATTTGAAGCGCCGATCTGCGATCAGTAAAAGGATGAGACAATCCATCAGCCAAAAACAATCCTCCGGCTCCCATTCCCAATCGTTTGATAAAATGCCTTCTGTTCTCAGACATAGCATTCCCCTTCGAATAATTAACGAAATACGATCATTGAAAACCAGTCAAGCTGATGGCCGTGATTACCATGCCGCAGATAACCCCCAAGATCGGTGTATGTTCCTCGTCGAACGACTTGGCCTATTGAAGCTCCGACAATTTTTGAAGAACGTTTCCTGCATGCCCTTTCACTTTGACATTTCTCCAGACAAACGCAATCCTCCCCTCCGGACTGATGAGAAAAGTGCTTCTCTCGACGCAGTAGATTTCTTTTTTGCGCTTCTTCTTGAACACCCAGGTGCCGTACTTCCCCATCACTTCATGCGTTGCATCGCTCAGGAGTTTCACTTTCAACTCATACTTTTCGACGAAGCTGCAATGGATTCTCGCAGAATCGGGGCTGACTCCCACGACGACAGCACTCCGATCATCGAACCCATACATTCGAGCCGTGAAATCCACCGCCTCTAAAGTACAACCCGCTGTGTTGTCCTTCGGGTAGAAATAAAGCACGACCCACCTGCCCCGATACTGTTTTAAACAAACCTTCTCCCCATTCTCATCCGAAAGGCAGAAATCGATAGCCTTATCGCCGACATCCAGCTTTTTCATGTTGCGCTCTTCTATTTTAATATTATAGAAATCAACCCGCTTTCGTTGTCAAACTCGGAGTGAAAACTCTGGTTCCTAGATCCTTGTCGATCATGAACAGTCCGTTTCCATTCTCGCCCGCCAATTTCAGCTTGCCGATGATCTCGTTGTCGTTGCTCTCCTCTTCGATCTGTTCGGACACAAACCACTGGAGGAATATCTGTGTGGCGTGATCCTTCTCTTGAACAGCCAGATCGGCAAGGTCGTTGATGCTCTTCGTGATGAACTGCTCGTGCTTCAATGTGGCCTGGAACATGTCCACGGGTGTTCCGAAATCCGTTGGCGGCTGTTCCAGTGCCTTCAGTTTAACCTGAGCTCCCTGATTCTGCAGATAATAATTGACCCGCATGGCATGTTCCGTCTCTTCCTGATGCTGGACGTAAAACCAGTTCGCGAAGCCCTTCAATCCTTTAAAATCGGAATAGGCCGACATGGCCAGATACAGATATGCTGAATACATCTCTCTATTGATCTGCTCGTTCAGAGCATCCGTCATTTTTTTCCCGAGCATCGCGTCACCTCCTTTTGCCTAAACGGATTGAACTCTCTTTTTCACTATATCCCTGATCCTTCTCTTGCTTGTATGCATCCGTTCCCATAACGGACTTTATGCCTTCGAGAAAGAATCCTTCCCCGCACCGCACTCGGGACAGACCCAGTCATCGGGAATATCCTCGAATGCCGTACCCGGAGAAATTCCATTCTCCGGATCCCCCTTCGCTGGGTCGTACTCCCAGCCGCAGATATCGCAGATCCATTTATCCATACATTTTCCTTTCATCCTTTAAATTTGATGAGTTTGATTAATTCACAAACCACAGATGAACACAGAGTAAAACACAGAAATAAAAAAACATCATTAAATTGGTTTATAATGGTGTTTCAGATGATTCCTTTTCATTCACTTTATTTTCATTCAATGTTTTCTCTTTATCTGTGATATTCCGTGTTGATCTGTGGTGAATCATTCAGATTAGTCAATCGACAAGAAATGTTTATAACGCTTTTTTCATTTCCGCCAACTTCTTGATATGCTCTTTTTCCTCACTGATGATTTTCTCGATTACGGGCTTGTTCACCGTTTTTACGAGATCCTTCAGTTCATAGAAAAACAGAAGCGTATCCTTCTCGAATTTCATCGCAAAATCGACAGTCTCTTTTTCATTCGACGCTTTAACTGCCAGGTTGATGTTCTTATCACCCCCCAGAAAAAGGCTGGAATCCGTCATGGCTTTGATATAAAGACTCAGCTCATCCCAATCCACGGGAACGCCCTGCGCCTTCTCGCCAATAACATCCTTCAACCCTGAAAACGTCTCCTTGTGTTTCAACTCCTCTTTTGCTAAAAAACCGAACAGGTCTTTTAATTTCTTCGTTGAAGCGTTCTCGCCCGCCTGTTGATAAAATGCGTATCCTGTCTCTTCCGTCTTCACGGCCATCCCTATGATTTCTTCTCCTGAAAAAAATGGACTCATACCATCCTCCTTCCAATTGATTAAGATTTATAGATCAAATTTACGACTTTTTTCCATCAGGTTCAACCAATTTCATCACAGCCACAGTACAGTCGTCCGTCAATGGAATTCCCTTGAGGAATACCTTCAGGTCTTCGAAAATGGCTTCAACGATCGATCTGGATGATTTTTCCCTCGATCGACGTACAGCTCTGCAGACCGAATGCTTTTCGAACAACGCTTCATCGATACTGCCTGCCTCCGTCAACCCATCCGAAAATAAAACAATCACGTCTCCCGGGTAAAGGGGAACCGTATAATCAGAATAATCGACATGTTCATCCGCTCCCACCAGGAGATCCGTCTCCTCAATGCTGAAAAATTTCCCTGTCGCTCGAATCAGGACGGGCGGCTCATGACCGGCCGATGAATACGTAAGAGTTCGCTCGGGAGGATTCAACACACCATAAAACGCGGTGATGAAGAGGTGAGTGGACTGGCACTGTTCGACCATCGTTCGATTGAATCGATCGATGACGTCGGAGGGATGATTGAAATTAACTTCAGATTTTCCCCTCCCCCAATCCTCACGGAACTTCCCGAAAACCTCTTTTGTCGAAGCTTTCAGTCGCATCGAATCCATTCCGTGTCCCATCACGTCGAAAAGAAAGAGCCCCAGCCCGCTTCGTCCGTCTGTTCCGCCCAACAGGATGGTATCGAAATTGTCTCCGCCCAGCAGCTCCGTAGGGAGCGAGACAGCAGCCAGGTCGATATCCGGTATCGATGGAAGCCTTTGGAAAGGAAGTTCCTCAGGAACGGAATAATGGATTTCCTGACGCCCGTTGAAAGCGCCGTCGGCTCCGTCGCCCAGGAGTTTTTCAATCCTCTGAATTTCACGACGGAGGAAGTACCGGTGTTTTCTCTCCTCTTCGGCCAACTGGATGAGGAGAGATTCAGTCTCTGGGGAGGATGCCGATTTGCGGGCTTTCGCATAATAATTGAAAGCTTTCGTTTCGCGCCGGATGGCTTCACTCAGTATATCAAAAATAGCCTTTTTCATAAACTCATCTTTGTACGATGTCACATTCACTACCGAACGGACATTCCTTTCTCTCATTCATATTATCAATCATTCCAACGGATAGATAGCACATCCAGTGGATGAATGACAGCCAGGGAAAACCGCCATGCGCAGTGTTTCATGGCCGCTTTTCGCTATTCGTTATATTCCCTTACTTCCTGAATTCAAGTTCCAAGTGCAACTTTGATATTCAGAAATTCTTCTAACGGTGTTTTAAATTCCAATGATTTTCTTGGTCTCATGTTTAATCGATTTTGAATTTTTAGCACATCATCATTTGTGATATTTGTAAATGAAT
>JBDRSZ010000280.1:0-6977 GCA_043824415.1 bacterium
TCCGCCACCAAGTCGTTGTCAATGACGAAGATATAATCAATCGGCGACTCCATCGCTTTCCGGAGTCCGATATTTTTCCCTTCAATGGCTCCATAGTTTTGGTCATTCTCCACTAACGTGACTTCCGGAAATTCGGCCTTCACCATTCCCGCAGAGCCGTCCGAAGAATAGTTATCCACAACGATCAATTCATGGATTGGATAAGTCATGGCTTTCACAGACGCGATGCATTCCTTCAGAATATCCTTCGCATTCCAATTCAGAATAACAACGGATGCTTTCGGTGGATTCCTCATCAGTAAGCCTCTCCCCAGATGAGTCGACGCACCATCTTCGAAACCAGAATACTCAAAAACCGTTTTCTCCCCTCTCCGGGCAGGGTCAGCACAAAATCCCCATTCACGCGCACCAGATTCCATGGACTCGACCCGACTGTATTCGATCGTCTCTCCTTCAACATTCCCACGGCCGACGTCATAAACCCGACTGCTTTCAACGCGCGCTCGGCGATGTCTCCGTACTCAAGCCAGGGATAGGCAAAATGACGGATCGTTTTCCCAGCCAACCGATTCTCCATCGCCTCTTTCGAACGACGAAGTTCCAGAAGAATGGCGTCAAACTGTTCATCCTCCGTTTCGTACCGTCCGACTTCTTCATTCTCCGTGAATTCTTTGACGCACCGGACGAGCTGTCCTTTCCAGTTCCTTCTCTTGATAAAATCTTTAGCGCCGCTTTCAACGATTGCAGCACATTGCGTATTCAAACGTTCATCAGGAATGAATCGCCGATGATTGCTCAACCTCGAAGCGCTCCGAAACAGCGGATACCCCAACCGAGTATAAGGATTCAAACGATTTTCTCCCGCCTCGCAGTTCAACGGACAATTCCATCGCACCCTCGAATGACGGGGAGAATAGAAATCCACAAGCTCCGGACCGATGAATATGGAAGCGTGCAACATCGAATGGGACTGAAAATCGACCCATCCGCTCTCGTGCATTTCTCGGATCTGATCCCAGGTCAGCATGCCCTCTCTGCCGACCCATCCGGGGATAAGGTAGACGACAGCATGTACGCTGTATTCCTTGATTAATGGAAAGGCAACACGATATGCATCCTCAAACCCGTCATCGAACGTCAGCATGACCGACGGCTTCATCAAAGGACTCTTGCCCATCAGAATATCGTAGAATGCATCCCCCGTCAACGTCTGATAATCATTCCTCTTCAGGTGAATCAACTGCGCTTCAAACTCCTCCGGCCGGATTCGGTGATAAACGAATATCGGCAGTTCATGCTTCTCCATTTTCCCGCTGAGGATAAAATCCGGATACATCTTCGTAAAAACCGCGCGTACCGTCATCCACAGTTCACACAAAGCTGTTAAATGCTTTCGTGCCATGAAACATCCATTCGATCATGGAGAAATCGAATCATGTGGATACTGCCTTTTGTATCTGTTCGATTTTTTCTTTAAGTCCTGGCAGTCGACTCTTCCACATATAATCCTTCTTTAAAAGGTGAAAATCGCTCGCATCGACGGGCCGATCCTCTTCCAAAGTCTTGACGATCTCGACGGGAAATCCATGAATCTCGCAAACTATCAATCTCTTATAGTTCTTGGAGACAGTGCGCGCACCCACTTCCGTCGCTATGACACGCTTTCCGCAGGCCAAGGATTCGATAATCTTCGTCGGCATGCCCCAGCCTCCCGATAACGGGGAGATAACCAGATCGGCCTTCTTGATGTACGGTTCCAAAGACTCCACAAATCCGGTGAACTCGAAATTCGGGTGAGCATATTGCTCCGGAGGATTGGCTCCCACAAACTGGAATTTTATATTGGGTACTTTTCGAACGACTTCCTCTACAATTCGATCACGGATGATTTTAACAGCGTCACGATTGGTGGATATGCCATAGTTTCCGAAAAACAGTACAATTCTCGGATCATTTTTCGAGGACTCGTAATAAGGATTGTAGACGGTCTCATCGAATCCCTGTGGAACGACGACGATCTTCTCTCGGGGTATCCATTTTGAATAAAAAAGAGCGTCGATCTCGGAAACGGTCACGACGATACAGGCTTCCTTGCATCCCTTTTTTTCTGCATAATAAACATAAGGAACCAGAGGCCAACGCCTAAAATCAGATTTGGTCTTCCCCAAATACTGCCGGAATTCGATGTTGTGCGAACTGTAGATAAAAGGAAGGTTGAATTTTTTAGAAAGCATGCAGCCGTATATCGCACTCAGCCCATAATCCGCGAGAATGAAATCATAGCGGTTTTCACTCAGCTTTTTTTTCGCTTCACAATAAAGCGTTTTGCTGAAGACAAAATATCCCCACTCTGAAAAGGGGATGCGCAGTGAATCGTTCACTCCGTGAATTCGGTCCGAAAACATCGACTCGAACTCCGGATTTCCCGGATGGCCCGATCCTTCCATGTAAATTAAATCCACGTTGTAATGCTGAGAAAGATAGTTCACGAACTGAGCGCCGCGCGCCCCGGCACCCGTATAAGGCACGTGGGGATCATACATCGAAAGATACAGCATCTTCATCGGCTGATGCATTTCCATCCCATAACCTGTTACTGCATTTTGATCATCTTTTTATGGAATGTCCGGTCCCCCACAAAAGCCCGGCAGAAATATATCCCGCTCTCGACATTTCTCCTGGCGTCATCCGTGCCATCCC
The DNA here is from genome assembly GCA_043824415.1 of bacterium. GTDB lineage: Bacteria > Zhuqueibacterota > QNDG01 > QNDG01 > DSAB01 > JBDRSZ01. The sequence goes on from JBDRSZ010000280.1 coordinate 2,701, forward strand.
ACACGACATGATGAAATCCAGCAGCCTGAACACCGTCAACCAGCGTCTTCACCCGCACACCCAACAGATTGATGACGGCAAGTTCAACGCGCATCGCCTTCGGCAGATCGTATCGTACGACTGTTTCCGGATTGAACGGATTGGGAAAATTCTGATGCAATCGAAAATCCTCGGGCAGAGTAGGAACTTCCGTGATCGTCAGTGGAATGCTGGTTTCGACATTCCTCCCCCCGTTGATCTCGAATCTTTCGACAACCAATTCGGAATGGATGTCTTCATTCCCCGCCGATTCGAAGATGAGTTCGATGACCTCTCCTGTCTGCTGCAAAGCTTGAGTACCGAAAACGCCGACTTTAACGGTTCCTGTCCGAACCTCATTGTACATAAGCGTAAAATCTTGAATGAGCGGAGTTTTGATGACATTAACCAACTGGAAAATTGTGGGATCGTACGAGAAAACGACATCCAAGGAAATCATCCCGTCCGCCTCCTCGACGGAAAACGGGACTGTAACTCTTCCATCCACCCGAAAAACCTTCGTACGGAGCAGGGGGATATCCATATTTGTGATTCTTCCGGTGGACGCATTCCCCTTGCCAAGAGATAATGGAGGCATCCAATTTAAATCCACATCCCCCAAAATATATCCCTCAAAATTCTCAGTCGCATAATCCTGCTGCACGATGCTGTACACTCGGTTGCCGGGATTAAAAATCCACTCCCCGGCGCGGGATGGAGATGTCTTCGGCAAACCGACCGAATACCGGCATATCCATGCGGCATCCAAGGTGGTGATCGTACCGCTCTTATCCGCATCTGCGCATGTCTGCTGCGCCGAATTCAACACGATTAATCCGACCGAATGCTGGGCCGTGAGCGCTGCGTCGTACGAAGAGATTGTTTTAGCACCCACATTCTCATCCGCAGGCTTGGAAGGGGTGATTATAAAAGAACTCCCCATCGACTTCTGGAACGAATACTGTCCTTGAGAATTGGTGTTCATCGTTGATGCACCGTCGCCAGTCAGATTCATTCGTACATTCTCTATTCGATACGCATTTGAGATGTAAGTCGTCACACCAGAGACAGCATAATAAGATTTCTTGCCACAGAAAAGATTTACCTTTCCTATACGGAAATCATACGAAGTTGGATTATACGTCCCGCCAGAATAGATAGGCGCCGAAACCACGATATCGTCCGCGCCGTCTCCATTCACATCGCCCGCGAAATTCACGGCCAAACCGAGATGACTTGTATCGGCCTCACTTTTTTTAAAATACGCATCCGAAGACGCCAAGCTCACATTCCGCTGCCAACCGATATTTTTACCGTAGACCAGATAAAACTTGCCAGCATCATTGGATGCTTGGTCATTTCCCCTGGCCCCGAAAAGAAGATCGTCTAACCCGTCACCGTTGTAATCTCCGCCACCGCAGATCGATTTCTGCAACCCGACCAGATCCCCGGCCGCCTCACCGATGAAAGAAGCTTTTACATACGCTGTATCCGCCAGCGAAACATACTTCAGCCACGTCCCTGTTTTACCGAATATGACGTAAGCCTTTCCGGTCGAGTTATTGTAAGAAGGGGCACTGATAAGTATATCCGAGAGACCATCCCCGTTCGCGTCTCCTGCTCCTGCCACGCAATGACCGGCTCCATCGTTCGAGTTTTCTCCTGAAAATATAACATCGGCATTATTCAAGTTAAACAGCTTTCCCCAGTTGGCAGAAATTCTACCGAAAACAAGGAATGCCTTGTTGCCTCCATGTGTCCCGATGATGAAATCAGGAACACCATCGCCGTTCACATCGCCCAGGCCTGAAATACAATAACCTGCCGAAATACCGGAAGCATCACCCACAAAACTGGCGTTACACGACAATTGTAGATCCATTGATTTATTCCAGCCGGTCCTCCCTTTACCAAAAAAGAAATATATTTTTCCAGTTCCTCCGTTATTTCCCATTGCTGAGATTAGAAAATCATCGAATCCGTCTTTATTCAAATCCCCCAGTATCGACACGCCATGACCGGCATAATCACCGTCACGTTCACCGATTAAAGTGACATCGGCGGAGTTCGCCAGGTAAAAATTCCTTCCCCAATCAGCAGCCTGCCGACCGAATATCAAATATGCACGGCCGGATTGTCCTGAACCAGATCGAGACGCAGCGCCGATGATAAAATCATCGTAACCGTCTCCGTCGATGTCTCCACCGCCCGTTACTGCCCATCCCGCATAATCTCTATCACTCCCACCAAAAATACCGTCGGCATTATTCAGGCTAAAATTTGTTCCCCAATCGGCCTGCACCCTACCTAACATTAAATAAGCACGACCTGCACTATACGAACCGCCCCAACCGCTATGGAAACCCCCGATGAGAAAGTCATCGTATCCATCTCCATTCACGTCGCCGGCGGTGTTCACCGAATATCCAATTCTTTCCTTGGGACCTGTACCTAAAAAAATAGCCGTCGGTGATAATACGTTCTGTGCGAATGCAGAACCGACCATTGCCCAGATAAAGGCAACGATCATCCATCCGAAACGTCTTCCGCACTTCATGACGGACTCCGTAGTTGAAAACAGTTCATTTTTTTAACAACATTTTCCGTGCGGGTTCATCCCTGCCCAATAAACCGTCAAAAAGACCCTTCGCCTTACCTACGACTCCCATAAAATTCCCCCGGGGAGTTTCCCTCACAAGTGCATAACCGAAACCGACAATCGAATAAAACAAGTACTTCATCCACGTTCTCGGGCGCCCATGCTTTTCCATAAACCTCAGTGCATTCCGCGTCGTCAAATACTTCTTATGAAAAGAATATTCTTCCGCGGGCGGCTTATGCCACACTTTTGACCGATGAGCAAAATAAACCTTGAATCCCGCCTTGACAGCCCTGAGACAAAAATCCTGCGCTTCATACCAATAGCCTAAAAAGTCTGTATCGAACAGGCCGATCGACCGTAAAACATCCATTCGAATGAGCAACGAGCCGCCCAAGAGAACCTCCACCTCCTCGGTTCGGTCGTACTGCCCCTCATCGATCTCGCCCCTGCCGCGCCCGTGCCCTACGTTCTGCGTATAATCCAACACAACACCGGCACCGTACAACTCATGCGGATTGTCGAGGTTGTATATCTTGGACCCGACAACACCGACTTTAGGATCGATCTCCGTCACTTTTATCAACTCAACCAACGTATTCTTTTCCACGATAATATCGTTGTCGACAAGATAGACCCAATCCACTACCTCCTTCATGGCGTGACGAAGTCCGATATTCTTCCCTCCTGAAGCGCCGTAATTCCTGTCGTTCCGGATAATCTCTACAGAAGGATAAGTCTGCCGAACAGCCTCGACCGATCCGTCACTCGAATGATTGTCCACCAGAATCACCTTGAATACAGGATGGTCTTGACGAAATATTGAATCCAGACATCGCAGAAGCATCTCCCTGCGATTGTAATTCAGTACAACAATAGCAACGCGTTTCTTTTCCATTCATCATCCAAAAAAATAATCGTTAACCACGGGAATTCTATCACAAATTAGCTAAAAAAATTCAATACGAATCTACGTCCCGTTTCTTCTATTCAGGAGTATCACGGGGGCTCCTCCGGCAACGGCATAATCTGGTATGTTCTTGTGGACGACAGACCCAGCGGCCACGACAACATTCTTGCCGATGCGCACGCCGTCCAAGACAGTCACGTGAGCACCAAGCCAGCCGCCCGGCTCCAATCGAATGCCGCGCGATGAACGTTTCTGACGCAGGACCGGAATCGTCGGATCGTCTGCGTGATGGGTTCCCCCCACCAAATAGCAGTAAGCCGCGATGAGTTGATCGGCCCCCACGCGTACCTCGCTCGCGGAAAAGATCATGCTGTTGAAGCCGATGTTCACGTTGTCCTCAAGAATAATATCGCCGTTTTTACAGTTGAGAATCGTATTCCTTCCTAAAAAAACGCCGCTCCCGATAAAAATGCCCTTGTTGTCCATCCCCTTCGCATCTAAAACGCAGAAGTCATCGATGACCACATCATCCCCGATGAAAATCTTTTTCGGATGCCGCAGGACGACGCCCATCCCGAATGTGACATTCCGGCCCACGCGTCCCATGAGACGCGGATAGAGTTTTGACCTTAGAACAAGTCCCAAAGCCCCGGGGACCCAACTCGTCAGTCCGATGATGAGTTCGTACTTCAACAATCGGAAAACGCCCCGTTCGCCCACAATCAAATCCTCATACTTTTGCAGCCGGCT
>JBDRSZ010000281.1:0-5725 GCA_043824415.1 bacterium
GAGGATGATCTGAGTGGTGTCGTAATTGAGTGATCAGGGCGGTTGGATTCAGGTCTCGTCTGCGGCTATTTCTTCTTCTTCAGCACTTTTAATCCATAGGGACAGACAGCTGAGCAAATTCTGCAGTTATGTCCTTTGTGAAACTGAAAGTAGTGTTCTTTTTTCCATTGATCACATGCCCACGCATCCAATATCTCTTCACGTGGCACTCTTGGATACGAGCTGTGTCCATATCGTGTTCACAGAATATGACTCTTTCTGAATGCCTTAATAGCAGATTCGATGCGGACTGAAGAACCCCAGAGCCGACAGGTTGCCCACCTGAGGTCGGGCTTCTCTACCGCTGTGCGATTTCGTTCAACGGCTACGGATGGCGCTCAGTTCCAGGTCGGAGTGTGGAAACAATGTCCGAAACACCGATCACTCAATCGAGGCAGGATCCTCCCGGCCTCCGTTGACAGGCGCAGCGGCGGACGGAGCGCCGGGTCAACGTACGACGCACCCCTTCACCTCCACGATCCCCCGGCCGTTCGACTGGGCGTTCTGGCCCCAGCTGGCCTCGTGGCTATCGAAGACCGTGTAGGTTCCGGGCTTCACGACTACCTGGGGACGCGCAATCCAATAGGCGTTCGCAACGCCCCCCGAACCCGGCGCGCCGACCGCCCGCCAGGGGCCGTAGCGCGTACCGTCCTCGTGTTGCAAGCCGACTGACCCTGGCGGCTGCCCGCGGCCGTTGTTCCAGTGGTAGGTGAGGAGAAAGCTGATCTTGGTGGCGGCATTCAGGGTGAATCGGGTGGGTTGAGTTGGACCATTGGCAATACCGAAGATGTTATTGTTGGTGTAGAGCATCACCTCCTGAGTACAATCCATGGGCTTGACTCGCAGGTCGCCCGCCTCGGTGGTCACCCACTCGTAGCCTGGAGCCGGAACCCATTCTTCCTCCCGACTTCCAGCTAGGACATGGGGCGCGTCGCTGTGCTCGCAGCCCGGGCTCCAGCGCACGCGGTAGTCCCCGGGTTCCTTCGTCTCCCATGTATAGCCGGGAGCCGGGTTAAGGTTGCCGTCGGCCGCAACGACGACATGGGGATAGCTCGAAGGGATCGCGGCGGGGTCCCCGGTGGGCTTATCGTCTCGTGGCGGCGTCCCTTCCATCCACTTGTAATGAACGGTCACCTGGTAGACGAGCCCACCGCCCACATTTGAACGATATATCAAGTCAAAGTCTCCGGTGAACGAGGTTGGTACCTTGACCTTATTGACTAATTGCCCAGCGGGAGGGGAATTGGCGCCAAGATGTAGCCCGGCGTCCACGGACGTGCTTCCGTCTCCCGGTCCCAGAAAATAGAGGGAACAGTTCCCTCCGGGTCTACAGAAGGATGCTGAGAGACCGCCAAATTGGGGGCCGGACGCCTCATAGGACACGCTTATGTTTGGCGCTTCACCGGGGACGATAATCGTAGGGCCAGACCACTTGAGGTACAGCCGCGTATGTAATCTGTTTATATAGCTATAAACGTGAAAGCGGACATACCCAAGACTCCATTCTACGATGTCATACTCACCCCCCCCGTCATTGGGGATCTGCTCTCGGTTTGTTTCTTCCGCCTTTCCTTTCTGCCAATAGCCCGTGGCAGAGGAATCTCCTTGGAGCCCCACCAGGAGCACAAGGCAACCTATCAGAGTCCCGACAAGGGTAAACCCGAGAGATGACATTTTATTTTTCATGACTCCCCTCCTTCCATATTGGTCCATATTCCTCATATCAATTTTATAATAGAGGATATTAGCCAATGAATTGCTTTGCGTTCCATTCTTAACACTTTTTCTGACATAAAACAAAACTTTTTTTAGCCCATCTTGAATCAAAATATCACTATTTTCTTTGACTTCAACAATCTTCTTCCCTAAATTCGAGATTTAGAGATATTTGAGATAAATCGTTTGCATGAAAGTCGCGTCCAGTTAAGAGCATACTTCCCTTCTTTTATCCACTGCTGGGAATAAATCTCCCTTGTGCCATTCAACTTTCGCCACCACACGACGCCTTTTTCGCAAGCTGGCAACCTGGTACTTGAAATCATGAAACCTCACAACCGGTTTTCTCGAAGGAGGACCAACAGGACGGGTCAGCAGATGTTTAATATGGGGAGGCCGCAGAAGTTTCTCTCTATTGGCGGCCCACAGGGAAGTTTTATGTTGGTGAAAACGGTTCCCAATCGAATCCATGATCCGAACGGGCGTGTAATGAGTTGACAATGACGCCCTACCCAGCCCAATCCTGCTCTTGTTGCTGCCGTCTTGTGAGGAAAGTCCCCTTTGATATTAACCGTATCGGTACGATCCGAGGCCGCCAGTGGTTTGGATCGAAAACCTCTGATGTTGATTTTGGCTGCTAATGCCACTGATAATTCATTGATAAAATTGTTCACTCTGGCGTACTCATCAGCGTAGGCTTGGTTTGGCTCGTTCTGGATACTGACCATTATTTGCGGGTTCATTGGAATAGCCCATGAAAGAGCGAAGGGAAATCCTTGTCCTGTTTCATCCCGGGGTGTGGAAAAACTCCGGAGATCTGCCGCACCCCATAGGATAATCTTGTGTGCTTCCATCCACTGAGTAAGCCAGACAGGGGCAATTATTAATGGATCAGACAATTCATGCCTCGTATTTCTTAAGTATTTCCTGCAAATAACGGAATGCTTGCGCCTAAACGAAGACTATCAAAACCAATATGGTTATTTCAATTGAAATTTTTATTGTGTTTGATTAGATTCTATGCCACATGATACGGTTCAACTTAGGAAGTTGCCGAGGTGGTCGCGGCGGCGCTCCGCGAATGTGACGATTTGCCGACACAGCCAACAGCATGAAACTACTGATGATGCACAAGACAAAGGGGCGGGAGTTTGATACCGTTGCTATCTTGGATATACGTGATGGGAAGGTCCCCGACTATAGAGCGATTCGAGACAATGACCTTGACCGGATTGAGGAAGGAAGACGTCTGCTATACGTTACCGACCATGAGCATTCGATGAATAAACCAAGCAGGTATGCCGCTTTTTTATATATTGACAAGATTAGATTAATTTGTTATTTTTTATATCATAATTAAAGTATATAAGCTTATAACTTCAATTAATATAGTATTTTAGAGATGACAAAAAATATATCGAAAAATAAATCAAAAAATAACGAAAGGTGCTGAATGAGTAAGTATCCTTGGATTAGCTATGAACTCAATTTAGAAGAACATCCGGTAAGTCCAAAGCTATGGATGCAAATCGGTGAATGTTGTTCAAAATGTGATCATACCGCAAGAGTTCCTGTAAAACCAGCATGGGCAAAAGAGATGCATCATGTATATTTAGCCAAAGGAATACAGGCCACGACTGCAATTGAGGGCAATACATTGAGCGAAGCGCAAGTCCGGCAAAAGATTGAAGGAACCTTGGATCTGCCGCCCTCGAAACAATATCTTGGACAAGAAGTCGAGAATATACTCAACATTTGTAATGAAATTATGGAAGAGATTTCTACGGCAGATGAACCAATAAAAATTACTAAGGAAAACCTTGAACGCTATAACGGAATTATTCTGAAAGATGTCCCTATAAATGAAGGTGTTGAACCTGGGAAGTTACGAAGACATAACGTAGGTGTCGGCACATATAGAGCTCCTGAGAATAGTGATGTTCAGGAGTTAGTTAAGAAGTTTTGTGATTGGTTCAATAGTGATTATTTTAATCTTTATCCTGACACACCAATTGCAAACAGTATTATTAAAGCCATAATGGCGCATTTATATATTGCGTGGATACACCCTTTTGGGGATGGCAATGGAAGATTAGCGCGAATCCTTGAATTTATCATTTTGTTGGATTCGGGAGTGCCGTCGCCTGCGGCTCATTTGCTCAGTAATCATTATAACGCGACTCGCAGTGAGTATTATAGAAAACTGGATGTGGCAGGAAAGAGTGGAAATCCGGTAATTTTTATGGAGTATGCGATTCAAGGGTTTTTAGATGGCCTCAAAGAGCAGTTAAAATACATTTACAATAATGTCTATGAGGTGTCGTGGGAAAGTTATGTGTATGAAATGTTCAGAGATACAAAACATCATGATACTACAAATAAGAGGAGAAGGACTCTTGTTTTAGAGATATCAAAAAGGACCCAACCTCGAAAGAAGGAAGATATTATCGCAGGAAGTCATTATTTAATGAATGCGTATAGAAAAAGGACCGAATTAACCATCACAAGAGATTTAGAAGAAGCTATAAAAATGGGATTAATCAAGAAAGGCGAAAACGGGTATGAGGCTTGTTTTGAAAAAATGCTAGCTTTTTTGCCTGGGTAAATACGGCATTTATTTCCCTCTATAATACTTCTTATTCGCTTTGTCCCGGGTCAAAAGCCGGTTCGGCCATTCCCATGGGACCGATCAGCCAGGGGCTCCAGACAAGAAGCACGTCGCTGACGGCGATATCGCTCTTTCGAGATTTCAGGGGTGTTTCCTCGATGGTCAGGGCGTCCGGACTGAAGCTGTCCTGGAGGTCCTTCAGTTCCGCCTGGAATTCCTCTTCCATCTGAGAATGCTGTGTCTCGACGATCTTCAGCTCTTCTTTGGCCCTTTTGACGTCCTGCTTTTCCTTGGCCGCCCGGCTCAAACCCCTCACGCTGGAGGTGGCCTTGCCGATTTCGGTTCGAGAGAGGGTTTTCCGGTCGAGGCTGGATACGGACTTGCCGATATTAGTGTGTGTGGTGTTTTTTCGGCGGAGCAGGATGTCGAGGATTGTGGCTCCGACGGAGACGGCGGAGGTCAGCGTCTGATGTGTGGACTGGGATTTTTCCCTCGCTATCCTGTCCATGGCCCTTCTCTGCCGCACTTCGAGCTGGGCCAGTTTGGCGCCGTACTTGCTTCGCAGCTTTTCGACGGACGTATCGCGGGTCTCGCGGGCCATCTGGGTGAGTCGAGCGATAAAATCCCCTTTTTGCTCCTCCGGATTGGAAAAAGCTTTGAGCTCGGGACATTTCCACAGCGAGAGGGTCTGCGTGCTGTAGAGATAACCGGAGAGATCCTTTTTCCACTGGGAATAATTTTCCTTTTTCTGAGCGGCGGCGGGAAGCGGGGCGTACCGGGCCATCGACAGACCGTCTTTTTGCAGATCGATCAGATCTCTGGAGACAGAGGACGCCTGATCCCAGGGCGGCGTCAGCTCATCCTCCGGAATGTCGGCGATGAATGCCTGCTCCCGCCACAAATCGATTTCCATTTGGGTGTGAACGAAGTGCAGTTTGGAGCTGACGAACAGGTTGGGGCGGTAGAGAAGACGCGCCTCATCCGAGGGGGCCGTCCGGGGGGGAATAAAATACTGCAAAATACCCGGTGGAAGAATGGGTTTATCGTCGAGGGAGGTGGTGTCGGATTTTATGGCCGGCGTTTTGGGGGATGGGCCTTCACCTGTTTCTTTTTTCTCTGATTTCCGTTCGTCCATCAGCGTCTGGATCTGCATCCGGGTCAGAGGGCCCCGGAGATAGGAGAGAGCCCAGCGGGTCTGAAAGAGGACGGGCTGGGCTTCGTGGACGTTGTGGAGGAGGAACACCCGTTTGCCGAGGCCGGAGATGATCTGTTCCATGTCCTTGCGCTTGAAGCCGGCGCCTGTGGACACCGATGCGCCTTCGAGGCCGTCGAGAACACGGTCCATGTCTCTTTCGGTCTGCA
>JBDRSZ010000282.1:0-14900 GCA_043824415.1 bacterium
CTCTTCATTCCTTAAAACGATTCCGGTCCCGCTGTATGGTGTATATCCAAGAAACTGTATAATGTCGGAATCGAACTTCAGTAAGAGTTCCGTTTCCACCCTCGATTCCAAATCAATTTCACACGGTATTAATCCATTCAATTCATTGAGCGTGATTTTCCCTTTCACTGTGGGCAGATCGATTGCCAGTCTTTCAAGCATTTTTGAATGTCCTTTTTTCTGCAATCCAATCGCGCCGATGATATTTTTGGGATTTGTGCTGGTGGATGTAATCAAGAATGAAGTGGGCAATATAATTCCAACGATTATTCCCAGCACAAACGCGAATACGAATTTAGGAATCTGTTTCTTTATGAAAGAGAATTGAAATCCTCTCTTGTTTTCTTTTATATGATACCGATCAAGGTCGATGGAATTCATGATACGTTTCTTCAGATTTGGCGGAGGATCAACGGGTGAAATAGAATTCAGGAGTCTGGATGTCTGGATTTGTGTTTGATACGCATATTTTGTCTTGTCGTCTTTTTGTAGGAATTCCTGGAGTCGAGTGCGTTCTTTGGAAGAGATATTTCCATCAATTTCCTTTTGCATAAGTGAGATGTATTTTTTATGCCACATGGGATGTAATTCCTCTTTGTTCCAATACGTCTCTTAATATCTGTCTTGCACTGAACAAACGGGATTTGACTTTTTTTTCCGGTATATCGACGATGTAAGCAATCTCTTTATAGGAAAAATTTTGTAAATGCTTTAATATGATTAGTATCTTGTATTCAGGATCAATGTCCATTAAAGCTTTTTGTAACTTTTCGTTCAATTCCTTCTCCTCGAATGATTCTTCAGGGGTTCGTTGCGTCGAGAGCAAATCCGATTTTAAATCTTCACTCCTCTTTTTTTGTTTGATTAAATTTATTGTATCGTTTACGGCAATTCGATAAATCCAACTGAAGAATTTAAATTTTTGATGAAACGTGTCTAATTTTTCGTACACTTTGATGAAGACAGCCTGCGTTATATCTTCTGCATCGTGATAGTTGCTTGTCATTCTATAGGCGATATTAAAGATCACCCGTTGATATTTATCGATCAGTTTTTCAAATTCGTTCGAATTTCCAGATAAGCATTTTCGTACAATTTCAATGTCTTCGCATTCTATCATAAATACAATCCTGAATTCGGAAAGTTGGTCGATTTTTTCAAGATAGGTTTAAAATTGAGAATTCCGTTCTGGAGCGCTATTTAAAAAATTCATTTCGAATGATATGTTGGAATCTCATTCAATCTCAAACACGAGATCAAAACCAGCCCATTTGAACACATCCCGAATATGATTGTTCATTTGGATGAGTTTGAGTTTGTGTCCTTTCTCGCTGAGCCGTTTTTGTGTTGCCAACAGCACACCCAAACCCGCACTCGATATATATTCCAATTCTTTGAAATTGATTGTATGGGATTCATTGATTTGATTCAGTGCATTGGTCGCTTTTTCAACTTGGGATGCATCGAAACGTCCTCTTAGTCTAACCTCTTTGTTCCCTTCGAGCTTTATCTCAAACATGCTTGTCCTCCAGGTATTTCGTCAAGGTGATTATACTGTTTCCGTCTTTGTATTCATAATCGACTTTATCCATCATTTTATTTATTAGGTGAATTCCAACACCTCCAATGGGTCGCTCCTCAAGAGACTGCGTGTGGTCGTATGTTTTAAATTGGGTGATGTCGAACGGTTCAGCATTGGTGTCAATCAGTGTAATGACAATCTTTATATTCTCTTTTATTAGATCTATTAGAATGTCACTGGAACTATCAGGATTGTATTTTACCATATTGACGAATAATTCCTCGATTACAAGGTTGATTGTGAACAGCATCGCGTCATCCAGGTCATTCTGTTTAATGAACGCGATGATACAACGATATATTTCTTCCAACGAACCAATATTTCTTTTAAATTTTGTATGCATCAGTCGATTTAAAACCTCGTATAAAGTCTGATTTTAATCTTTTATACAATGTTATGGATGAATGACTATTGATCGTTGGAGCGGGTGTCGATGAGTGACTTAACAGTATTCGTAAAGAAATTATCTTACGAATAACGATATACGGTTTCTCTTTCCTCAATTTTTTTTTACGTATCTGTAAATGAATATTAATATTTCTTTATGCCATGATTTATTAGGAGAAGCTTCCGACGGCTTGATCGACGTTGTCGAAAGTTTCAAAGATGGTCATGAGTTTTGTGATCATCAGGAGGCTGTTTACTTTCTCAGTTGTTCCGGCCAATTTTATATCCCCTCCCACATTTCGACACGATGTGAAACAAGCCATCAACATCCCCAGACCTCTGCTGTTTACCCATTTCACTTTGGATAGGTCGATTACGAGGTTCTTTCTTCCGTCAGCGATCAACTGCTTTACTTTTTCGTGGCATTCATCAGTCTCGGGACCACCCATCAATTTTCCCTTGATTTCCAGAACGGTAACGTTCCGAATAATCTTTTCTTTGATTGCCATCGTAGCACCTCGCGATTTAGTGGTTATCGTAAAATTATCGATGCAGAAAGGATGATGCGCCTTTGCTTTTTCAGCAAAGTTGAACTGTCTTATATGACCGATTTTTTTTATAAAAGAGTTGGAATGTCTTAATAGATGGATCCTGCCAACCATTCAACTTAAGTATAATTGATTTATTTTATCAAATCAAGTGAAAAATGAATAAAGTGTTAAATCCGACACGAATTTTATCGCCATACGCGTAGTATCGTTATCAAATTGATGTATTGTATTTATCGAAGTGTTGATTCGCTTATATGGATGCATGTTTTCTCATATTTATAAATTCGAAAAGAATTTTCATTTTTACTGAATTGCGCTTGACAATCATTGCAGAAGTTGTATATTTTAGAGCGGACTCAGGTCTTGGATGATGTCGCATCTAAGGCAATGCCAAAGGCGGAGATGCGCAATTCTTTAGGAGGGGAAAGAATGGATTTTTTCTATTTTACTCCTGTCAGGAGATGGGTATTCATTCTTGTTGTCTTCATCTTAATTCTCAATATACCTATCCAGACAGTTTACGCTCAGCAAATTAAAGCGGATGTCAAGCTTACACTGGAGAGACTTCCTCTGCAGAAGCAACAGAAGCTGAAAGATTTTGCGGAAGTCATCGAGACCTATATCAACGATTACGATTGGACCGGAGAGCTTTCGGATGAAGTTATCCCTGTTTCGATTCGCATTTTTTTAATGGATAACAGCGTTAGCTACGAAGAACGGTATTCGGGAACTTTCCTGATTTCGAACAATTCGGATATCCAGTATTTTGATAAATACTGGCGTTTCCCCTACCAATCTGGAGAGCCTGTCATTCACAACGAGAATGTATTCCACTCTTTCACAGGTTTTCTTGAGTTCTACATGTACCTTATCATCGGTGGGGAGTATGATAAGTACGGCCGCTTCTTGGGGACGCGCTTTTTTGAGAGAGCCAAGAACATCAGCATTCAAGCCAAGTTCGATGTGCAGTTTATGGTAGGATGGAAAGAGAGGGAGGAACTGGTCGATAAAATCTTGAGTGAAGAGAACAAACCCTTCCGGATGATGAAGGACCTTTTCTTTTTAGGCATTTCCTACGTGGGCGAAGAAGACAGCACGGCCCGTAAATACTGTAGTCAAGCCCTGTCTGTCTTAGACGAGATTTTAGAGAAGGATCCGGATAACGATAAGGCTCTCCAGTTTCTTCAATCGCATCATCTTGAATATATCGATTTATTCAAGGATGACCAGGATATTATAGAAAAGCTGATACGATTAGATCCGGAACATGCCGAATCATACAAGCAATACCGCAAGGATTAATTCTGTAGCAGTGCTTGCGTTTTTTCGATATTGAAATCATCATCCTATTCCAAACGAATTATGATCCGGTTGATTGATCTTCGCAGCGATACTTTCACGAAACCTTCACCTGCCATGCGGGAGGCGATAGCGCACGCTGAAGTCGGGGACGATGTGTTCGGCGAAGACCCTACCGTCAACCGTCTCCAGGAAAAAGTCGCCTCGATGTTGGGTATGGAGGCTGCTCTTTTCGTGGCTTCTGGAACGATGGGGAATCAAGTAGCCATCAATGCACATACACAGCCGGGAGATGAGGTGATCCTTGAAGGCCATGCTCACATTTTTTATTATGAAGCGGGCGCTCCGGCTCTCCTTTCCGGCGTCCAACTCAGAACGCTTCCGGGCGTGAAGGGTGTTATTTCCGCAGAACAGGTTGAAGAGGCCATCCGACCGGAAAACGTGCATTTTCCCCCGACGCGTCTTATTTGTCTTGAGAATACGCACAACCGATCCGGGGGCACGATCTTCCCTCTGGATGAGATTCGCCGCATTCGGGAGCTGTCCGAAGGACGGGGGATTCGGATACACCTGGACGGCGCCCGGCTGTGGAATGCTTCCGTGGCGACGGGGATTTCCCTGAAAGAATACGGACGCTACTTTGACTCGATTTCCGTTTGCTTCTCGAAAGGGATGGGTGCGCCCGTCGGTTCGATGCTGGTTGGGAACAGGGATTTTATCAAGCGGGCGCACCGGTATCGTAAAATATATGGCGGGGGGATGAGACAGGTCGGAATTTTGGCGGCTGCAGCGCTTTACGCTGTGGAGAATAATATCGCTCGTCTGGCCGAGGATCATCGGAATGCCCGAAAGCTGGCAGAAGCGGTTGCGAAGCTTCCGGGGCTTTCCGTAGACCTGGAAACTGTGCAGACGAATATCATCATCATGAAGGTAGAAAAGGCAAAATACAACGCACCTCAAGTAGTCGAGGATCTTAAGAAACGAGGAGTCCTGCTCCTGGCGGTCGGTCCTATACGGCTCAGAGCCGTGACTCACCTGGATGTTTCCGAGGAAGACATCGATGAAGCTGTTGAGACATTCAAAGATGTTTTCAGCGGGTAGGATTGAATGAATGCTTACTGTGCTTAGAAAGGACTGCCTGGAATCGGAATGAAGGAGGCGATGTCTTGTCGTAGGACCTGAAATTGAGTGATTTTTCCTCTGGGGAGAGGCCGAGATCGCCGAACAGGTCAATCTTAAAATGAAAGGGAAGAACAATGGCTGGTAAAGAATTTGATATCGACAGCTTGCAAAAGAAATGGAAGAAAATAGTTGAAGAAGCGTTCATCACCTTCGCCAAGGAGAATCTCGGATACGTCTCTGAGGCCGTAGGTCCTCCAGATTGCTATGGATCGGGGGATGCAAAAAGCTATTGCTGGGCTTGTTGTTTTCAATCTGATTGTTAGAGTTTAGAACAATACTTATGTATTTTGCATTTTTCTACCTCCTTTTCTTTGCATTAGATATCTTGGTGGTCATGGAGTTTGCAGCACTTGGCATGATCCCAATAAACTATTTGGTAGCCGGAGTGGGATTCTTCTGTTGTTACCAGGGGGGAAAATGTTTTTCACAATTTCCGAATTATAGAAGATCTTCCTTTATATACTGTCTATTTTTCTTTTATATTCTGATCATATCACTCTCAAATTTCTTTTGGGGTAATTTTCGAATAGTACGATATATTTTTAAGCTATCGGTTTTTTTTGAAATCGTGCCAGCTTGGGTATTGTTTGCCCTCTCAGGCATCCTTTCTTTATCGATAGCTGTTTTCCTGCCGATGAGTTCTTCTCTCTCAAGATGGATGCTTTTTTCGTCCTTGGCCGGGGCTGTGCGATTTGGAATCACGTTTATTTTTAGTGGATTGATATTCTTGCATAGATGGGACGGTGTATTGGATTTGGTAATGTTGTTTGGCTGGTTGATGATCATCATTACGTATCTTCGTATGGAGTATGGTCTTGGAATTAAGCCGTCATGAAATACTACTCTTCATAAATTTCTTTTTTCTCTCTTTGGCATTTCTGGGAGTTTACTATTACGCATTTCGTCTCCGAAAGGAGTTGAAGCGTTCGGATCAACTTCGTGCAGAGGCGGAGAAGTACCGGGATCTTTTCAATTCGACGTCGGACGGGGTGTTTCAGACAGATATTGAGGGCAATTTTCTACTCATCAATAAAGGCGGAGCGAATATTTTGGGTTACGGAGATCCGGAGGAGTTTTTACGACGAGGATTACGAACGGTTGATTTCTATGCAGACCCGGATGAACGAAAAGATTTTATAAAGGAGCTTCTGCAGAAGAGTGAATTCGAGAATTTTATTCTAAGAGCAAAAAAGAGGAATGGAGACGAAATTTATCTTGAACTCACGGTACATTTGAAATATAATGAGGTTGAAGAGAATATCATTGGGATTGAAGGAATTTTCAGGGATGTAACGAGACGCGTCCTGTTGGAAGAGGAACTGCGGAATTATTCGGAGAATTTGGAGACGAAAATAAAGGAAAAGACGGATGAAGTCCTGGCGCTCGAACGGAAGCGGATTGAGTTAGAGAAGTTGGCATCTTTAGGTGAAATGGCGGCCACAATCGTGCATGAAGTTCGGAATCCGCTCTCTTCCATTAAGGTGGGACTGTCGACGCTTCTGAAACGGGCAGAATTGAAAGAGAAGGATCGTATTTGTCTGGAACTGGCCACGCGGGAGGTGACGCATCTTGAGAGAATTCTCACTGACCTTCTCAACTTTGCAAAACCTTTAGAGATCAAGTTTACCCATCAGGACGTGAACAGGGTTCTGGATTTTTCTCTGGATCAGATGGCGGATGATTTTCAGAAAGACGGTGTTTCTCTGAAGAAAGATTTTTCATCGAATATTCCGATGATTCGGATGGATGTGGACAGGCTTTATCAGGTATTCGTGAATATTTTACTCAACGCGAAGCAGGCAGCAGCGAAGAGAGGTACTGTATCCATCTGCTCCACGTATGCGCGTAACGAAGAAAGCGTTCGAGTTGAAATTGAGGATGATGGCGTCGGGATTCGGAAAAAAGACCTTGAGCACATTTTTGAGCCGTTTTTCAGCACGAAGAATGAGGGGACAGGACTGGGATTGCCCATCGTGAAAAAGATCGTCGACGCACACGGGGGTACGGTGACGGTGGACAGCCATTTTGGAGGCGGGACGAAGGTTTCGATAGTGCTTCCTGTGAATACGTGAAAAGAGGGAAAGACCGCGGTTGGTATTTTAGGTTGCAGGGATATCTGGGGGATGAGAGTTCGTTGTTTGGTGACGGGCTATTTTTTTCACTCCTCCTGTTCATCTTGGATGATTGATCGATTCGTCTTTTTGTTTTCATGCGGATTGCGACCATCATTTATTTTTCGTTCTGTACGATTTTGTCGTGCGGACTGCGTGTTTCAATAGAAAAATGAGGGCGATCAGGTTGATCGTGATGATTGAGGCATTGAAAAGATCGCCGACGCTCCATACGGATTCCACTTTCATGAACCCGAACAGGATTGCAATGCTGAACGCCCAGCGGAAGATTTTTCTCGTGCGAGGTCCCCACAGGTACGCAAAACACTGTTCGCCGTAAAAACACCATGCGATGAGCGTCGAATACCCGAACAGGAAGGATGCGATCACGAGAATATAGCCACCAAGATTGCTGAAGACGGCTTCGAATGCGGACGTAGAAAGGGCTGTACTCGTCAGCCCGCTCGTCCATACGCCGGTGACGAGGATGATGAGGACGGTAAACGTCGAGACGACGGTATCGATGAACACACCGAACATGCTGATGAGACTTTGATAATACACGTTGTCTGTTTTTGCGGTGCTGTACATCATCGGAGAGCTTCCCGTACCGGCTTCGTTCGAATAAAATCCGCGCGCCACTCCGTACCGGAGGGCCAACATCACACCCGCACCGGCGAATCCGCCCGAAGCACTTGCGGGTGTAAAGGCATTTGTGAAGACCTTTTCTATCACCTCCAATAACATACTGCTTTTTGCGATGATGATGATTACTCCCAAGAGGATGTATAACAAAACCATCAGCGGTGTGATTTTTTCGAGTGTTCTGGCTATCGAATACAATCCTCCGATGATGACAAGCCAGGTCAAGCATGCGAGGATGATGCAGAATGGGAGCTGTTGGGGGATCCACTGGGGCAGCCATCTGATGTGGAATACAGTCGATGCAGCCAAAGATACTGAATTGGATTGAATCGTTGACGTCGCTATGAGTGTTTTGAGACCCATCATGAGCGCATAGAGGACGGCCAGCCATTTGAGTTTCAAGACTTTCTGGATGTAATACATGGGCCCGCCCGAGAAGGTTCCGTCAGCGCTTTTTTCGCGGTGACAGAGGGCAAGGAGCGTTTCGATATAGACGATGATCATCCCGATGAAGGCGCCGACCCACATCCAGAGGAGCGCTCCGGGGCCGCCCATAAATACCGCTGTAGCAGCGCCGGCGATGTTTGCGTTGCCGATGAGTCCGCCCAGCGCACCGAACAGCGACTGCAGGGGGGAGATGTTTCCCTCTCCTGAGCCTGCCCGTTTCGTGTACGTGAATTTTGCTGCTCTGAAAATCTGTGTGAACTGAAGTCCCTTGAGGCGTATGGTGAAGTAGATCCCGATGATCGAAAGGATGATGAGCATTGGAGGTCCCCACCACCACGTTGCTGCTTTTTGGATGAAGACTTCGATCTGATTCCACATAACGATTCCTGATGTTATTTCATGGCATTAAATGCATCCATGACTTTGAGCAGGTCCGGGCTCGTATAGACATACTCTTTAGGATGGGTCTTTTCGGCACCAGGATAGAGTTTTCTTTCTTCCTTCACTTTGAGTATCATGCGATAGGGAGGCTTCAGCTTGTAGGGTCGGTAATGGTTCAGGCTGTTCAACGCTGAGCCGACCTCTGATCGGATTCTTTGGCGCACGATTTCGGGATGGAGTCCGAGAGCGGCCGATCCCAACCCCAGTTTCGTTTCCACAGTGGCGATCTCGCCGAAGAGATCTTTCACCTGCGAACAGATCCAATTGTCTCCCGCGACCAGAACGACGGGCACGTCGTACAGACCAGCGATGAGCGCATTGTATCCGGCTTCCGGCAGGGACACGCCGTTGATGGAGAGGTCGATGACGTTGCCGGTCGATGTGTGGGCAATGACGCCTTCTTCCGTTCCGGCCTTGGCATGGTAGCCGATGAAGATGACGGCATCGAACGATTCATCGATCCCCAGCATCATGTTCTCCGGACGGTCCGTAACACCGCGCAGGAGTTTGGCTCTTTCGTGCAGGAGCTCGGGGAGGATGTTCGTCTTGGAACCGTGCCCGTCACGGACGACGATTTCCGTGGCTCCCGCTTTTAAAGCTCCCTCCACGGCGGCGTTCGTCTCGAGTGTCATGAGTCTACGGAAATAGTCATAATCCGGTCCGGAGGAACTGCATTCCTTCCCGGAAACGACTCCCGCAATGCCTTCCATATCGACAGAGATGAAAACCTTTAAGTCTTTCTTCTGCTGTGGATGAAAAGCCAGCGATAATATAACAATAACGATGAACGACGTGATGAGTGCTTTTTTCATGATCGGCCTCCTTATTGATGCCGGTCGAATCCGTATTGAAATTCTTCCCGGATTTCATAGTGCTGTGAACGTTTGTCGAATCGCTTGAGTACTTTGCGGGCTTTCGGAGGAACGTATGCCTGTTCGAAATCTTCACCGGCGAATTGTTTTACCGCCTCCCAGGATTCGAATTGCATGATAGTGATGAATTCTACTTCGCCATGAAGCGGACGACGCAGCAATTGAATACCCTGATACCCTTGAACTTTCTTCGAGGCGATATGAGGGAAAATGTCTGTTTTGAGCAAATCCTCGTAGACGTCCGCATTCTCGGGCGTTGTCCATCCATGCCAGATTCGTGCAATCATTTTCAACTACGCTCCTCTTAAGGATGGGCCAGGATGTATATCCTGACCCATCATGGCTATTCTGCTTATTCTGAACTTGATACACAGAGTTGGATTTTTTTCGACGGTCAGCGTCTCCCCTGCAGAGGTTTTAAATCCTCGACTTGAATCAGAGCGCGTATCCATTCCTCGGGATATTGGAGCCGCCCTGCTCTGCGTGTCTCTACATTATACTGACGGAGCTTGTTGTACTTGACGAGAAGATCGTCACCCAGTTTCCACCAGGCGTTGACGACCGCATCGGCGTTGTTACAACTGTAGTCAGTGAGGAATTCCCCAACTTTCTCGGGCGATTTCTTATAGAGCTTCAGCGCTTTTGCATCGACTTCCTGCGTTCGCTCGACGGCGGACGTTTCCCATATTTTTTGGGCTTCGCGCACGTCCTGGATGGCGTATGAGTAGACGACCTGCGTGTGATAATCGACATAATCGAAGGCCCACCGGGCGACGCGCCGGTCGAATTCCCAGTGATCGCCGAACTGGTATGACTGCGGAATTCCGGTGACGCCCTGGTAGAAGGGCACGAAACACGTCGTGTTGAGCGATCCGAGGCTGAGCCAGAGGAGACCACCGATGGGATTGGGCAGCCAATCCCGGACCTGGATGACCGTTGTATATTCGGAATAATTGATGCCGATGCTGCGGGACATACCGTATCGTTGTCCGTCTAACGTGGTGCGAACCAGGTAGTTGGGATTTTTGAAGGGGCCGCCCAGGATGCCGCCGGCCGGGTCGAATGGCGTATCTTCGTAATTGTCGCGCAGGAGTTTAAACACGTCCGTGACCGATAATTTTTGATCGGGTTTCACTGAGAACGGTAAATCCATGTTGGGCGTGTCCGGACTGAATTTCTTGGATGGCGCCATGAGGTCGAGAAAACGCCACAATCTGGCGCGGGAGCCGTTCGAAGCGGAAGCACTGCCTTCGGTGGGTGAATACGCTTTCATCCAGCTGAAGGGTTCGCCGCTTTTGAGGTCGTACAATCCCATCTCCACGGCTTGAGAGACGACATTCTTCGAGAACATGAAATAGTCCTTGTCCTTCATGTCGATCTCGCCGATGCGGGATTCGTTCGGACACACACTCACGTGATCGTCGGGCAACCTCTGGGCGCACCAGATGGCACCGGGTTTTCCTGACTCGGGCGTCCAGAGCGGTCCGACGGGCATGATTTCGAAGAACCAGACCTCGTTGGGATCGGATACGGCCAGCATCTCTCCGCTGTCCGTGTTGCCGTAGCCGTACTTCGTGGCCAAGTCTCCCATGATCTGGATGGCATTCCGTGCTGTCGTTGCACGCTCCATAGCGATGAGGGACAGCATGGTGATGTCAAACTTTGGTGTGGGGGTGTTGTTGATGAGCTGACGACTGCATCCGATGGTGGACTCGCCGAAAGCCACCTGGTTGTCGTTGAGGTACCCGAACATGCCGTGGAGATACCCGTAGGTATGGGGCACTTGATCAATCTCCAATCCGTTGAACTTATGTTCGTAATCGCCCCAGTGGTAGCCCTTGCTCGGAGGCGATGTTTCGAACTGGCTGAATGAGTAGATTCTTCGCTTGGAGCCAGGTTTATGGTCCGCAGGCGGTACATAACGCCAGCTCCAGTCGCAGACGCCGCAGTCGGCCGTGTGGGTGGTGATGACGGAACCGTCAACGGAGGCTTTCTTGCCAACGAGGACGACGGTACAGGCTTCGAGCGCAAGTTCTTCATAAGATTGTTCGCCGGATGTGGGACAGCCGCATCCCTGAGCGAAAATCGTCGTGTTCGACACGAAACCGATAAAAGTCAGAGCAATTACTAAAAAGATGCATGTTTTGTGTTTCATGGATTCCTCCTATGAATTGTTAGACTGATTGTGACGAAAGGAATGAGTCAGATATTGACATGTCGACTATTTTTTACATAGCAAGGGTACGATGATTGATATAATAATACAAAAATGGAGATTCACTTACAAGAGAATAATTTTTCTTTACAATGACCGTCCAGAATGAGTTTTCCAGAGTATCGTGTTCGCAATTCTTTGTGTGGTAATCTTTAAGTCCCGGAATAACGGATTTTTTCGAGGAATGCGTTCTTATACTTGTCTCCGATGGGTATTTCTTTGCCTGCGATGATGACATCGTATTTCTGGATGGTATCGATTTTGTCGAGAGCGATCACGTAGGATTTATGGATGCGTGCGTATCGTTCTTGGGGAAGGCTGTCGAGGAGTTCTTTCACGTTCATCCGCGAAAGGAGTTCGCCTCGCGTGGTATGGAATACGATGTAATGGCCTTCTTTCTTCATATAAAGCAAGTTTTTTGTGTCCAGCTGGTGAATTTTCGATCCGCTTTTTATAAACAATTTATGGGGCACTACACCTTCCACTTTCGAGATGTCTTTCATCTGATGGAGCAGCTTGCGAGCTTTCTCGATGGCCCTGATGAAGCGGTCGTAGGCGATGGGCTTAAGGAGGTAATCGGCCGCTTCCCGTTCGTAGCTATCGACAGCAAACTCGGAGTAGGCTGTGCAGAAGATGACCAGGATATTTTTCTCGCGGATGAGGTCTGCGATCTGCATGCCGCTCAGATTGGGCATATCGATGTCGAGGAAGAGAAGATCGACGTCGTTCTGCATGATGAAATTGAGGGCTTCGACGGAATCACGGAAGGACGTCACGCATTCCAATCCCGATGTTTGTTCGATGTATTCGGACAGGATGTCTATAGATCCGATTTCATCGTCCACGATGATGCAGCGCAGCATGATCACTCCTTGAAATCGATGGATTATTCTACGGTATGGCGTTTCTCGATTTTCTGAATATGAAGTGTATGCTTGCCCGGGTAGATGAGCTCAAGTCGTTTGTGTAAATTCTCCAGTCCGACGCCGGAGTGTTTTCGAAATCCTTCCTTCGAAGGATGACGTGAATTCTCTACGCAGAATCGGAGGCAACCAGCCTCAATGGCGATGTCGATGTGCACATATCCCCGGGCCCGTGGCGGTCAACCTATGTTTAGAGGCATTCTCGACGAGCGGGAGGAGGATTAGAGGAGCAATTTTGTGACCTTCAAATTCGCCCCTTTTAGAGATTTGAATGTCAAGGTGATCGTCCCTGGCATACTTCAATCGCATGACGCCGATATATTGTTCAAGATGTTCGATCTCTTTATCCAAGCCCACGGTTTCCACATTACTGTCGTAGATCATGTACCGCATGATGCCAGAGAGTTTCATCAGAGCCGTGCCGGCTTCGGCGTCTTTGTTTCTCCGGGTGATGGCGTAGATGTTGTTCAGAGCGTTAAAAAAGAAATGGGGATTGATCTGAGAGCGTAAGAAGTCGATGTCGGCCTGCATCTTCTCGCGCATGAGCTGGTTGTGCCTTCTGGACTTTTCGATCCAATCCCGTGAGAGTCCGTAGAGCAATGCCAATATATAGACCATCAAGTTTCCCGGCACGATGGTAGAGTAGTAGATATTCCGTGTGGGGTATTGCATCATCTTATCGGAGATTTCCGAGGGGTTCGTGGGAAGGTTGAATACTTTGAGGACGATTCGGTCGAGGCCGCATTCGAGTGAGCAGGCTAAGATGACGACAATAATCGATCCAAGGACGAAATTCACGGACTTTCTCCGGAGAAGATGCCTTGGAATGAGGCTGAAGGCCACCGTGTAAAAAATGACCAACGAGGCGATCACGTCGACAGTACGGACGGCATAGATACTGCCGTCTTTGTTGCTGAACTCACCGATAAAGACGGGTTCATCGAGGTGGTAGATAGGGACGAAGTAGACGACGAAAAACAGAATAGCCAGAAATATTTTTTCGAATCGGAACATTTTCATGTTAGTAAGCCGCATTTCCCTATAACGTAAATATATGAAAGGAAAAAGTCAATGTTGGATTTGGAGTCATGAAGGATTCGTTTTATGGCATGAACGCCTGCATGCGCGGTATGTCCGAAGGATGCATAGGATTTATGCCATGATCGAACGGTTTTATGACTTTCATTTCCTGATTTGTGTCATTCTCAAATCCAGGCTTTGTCGATTTCGTATATTGAATCCGAGCAATGAATGAAAAGAGGACAGCCATGAAACCTAGGACAATTTTTACTGGGGTTTTGTTGTTTATTATTATCGTGTTTAGGACGTACGCTCAACAGGATGATTTTCCGATCCTCAAAGGTCTCTATCTCAGCCAGAGACCGCCGGGAATGACGCCTGAAATTTTTGCCCACGAGTTGCTGTCAGGAGCGCTCGGCTTATCTTTCACGCCGGATGGGAATGAGTTGTATTACGCATCAAGGTCGAGAATCATGTTCATGAGGCGAGAAAACGATGAGTGGACAAAACCTCATACAGTATCTTTTTCCGGTCAATATCGGGATTGGGACCTCAATTTATCTCCCGACGGTAAAAAACTTTTTTTCACTTCGATGCGCCCTGTGACCAAAAATGGAAAACCCACAGATCATGCCGATATCTGGGTCGTTCATAGAACAGAAACCGGTTGGTCCGAACCCAGCAATCTGGGTTCTCCAATCAATACGGGACGAAATGAATTGCATCCCACGATCTCCAAGAACGGGAATCTCTATTACTTTTGTGATTTTGACACTACGAGCAAAGCCGATATCTATTGCTCGAAATTCGTTGACGGCAAGTACACGACACCTGAAAAACTTAGAAGCAAAATCAACTCAGAATCTTCCGATCTTGATCCTTTCATCGCTCCCGATGAGAGTTATCTTATTTTTCATTCCTACCGTCCCGGCGGATTCGGAGAAGCCGACCTCTATATCAGCTTTCGGAATGAAGATGGTTCATGGAGGGCAGCAATAAATTTGGGAGAGAAAATAAATACAGCAGACCATGATTTATGCGGAAGAGTCTCCCATGACGGCAAATATCTCTTCTTTAAACGACTAAAAATGAATCCAAGACAATCCGACAATTACTGGGTGGATGTAAAAATCATCGAAGAATTGAAATCAGATGGGATGAGATAATTCGAAGCATGATGATACAT
>JBDRSZ010000283.1:0-2085 GCA_043824415.1 bacterium
TTCTTTACCTTCTAGTGAAGCAGAGCTTTTGGGAAGTGTTGTTTCAATTTTTTGTTGAGTAGTATCCTTTTGTACTTGTGCCTCAGTGTTGCCGGCAATTAAAATAGAAATGATGAAAACAAAAAATACGGTTCCCAAGAGTTTTCTTTTTTCGATCATAAGAATTCCCCACATTTCCTTTTTCTCGTTTTATGTTCAATTGTATAAAACTTACCGAATAAAATCAAGAAAAATCTGGATTATATTTTTCGAACGAGCAGCGCCACGACTTCGATGTGGCCCGTGTGCGGAAACATGTCTACGGGCTGGACGGTTTTCAGGTTGTAGGTTTTTTCACAAAGGATCTGGAGGTCGCGGGCCAGGATGGCCGGGTTGCAGGAAACGTACACGATTTTCGGCGGGGACAGGTTGAGGAGCGCCTTCACGGTTTTGGGATGCGTGCCGCCGCGGGGCGGGTCGAGGATGACGATGTCGGGAGCGCCGTACGCTTCGATAAGGGGTATGGGATCTATAAGAGCATCCCGCATGTCGGCTAAGACGAATTCGACGTTTGAGAGGCCGTTCAGCTCGGCATTCCGTCTCGCATCTGCTATGGCCGTTTCGATGACTTCGATTCCGATCACTTTTTTGACGCGATTCGCGATGCACATCCCGACCGCTCCCGTTCCGCAGTAGAGGTCGTAAACGGTCTCATCGCCCCTGAAATCGGAGAGGTCGGCCACAGTGTCGAAGAGGTGATGGGCTTGATGGGTGTTCGTCTGGAAAAAAGCGGTGGGGGAAATTTCGAATTTCAGGTTTCCGATTGTCTCTGTGATTTTTCCCGAGCCGAGCAATATCCGCTCCGATTCACCGAGCGCGACCTGGGCTTCGCGGTCTGTGATGCTGTGGAGTACGGTCGTTATTTCTGGGTGGCGCCAGAAGAGCTTGTGAACGACCCGCTGAATCGCCTCTTTACCCTGTTCGGCCTCCTGACCGGAGGTGATGAGGTTGAGCATGAGATCTCTGGTGTTCTTCCCCTCGCGGATGACGAGGAAGCGCCAGAAACCCGTGTGGGTTTTTACGCTGTAAGGCTGAAGGCCGGTTTTGAAAATCAGGTCTTTCGCGGTCCGGAAGACGTGATTGCTCGTTTCGGACTGGAGCAGACATCCGTCGATGTCCAGAATTTTATCGAACCGTCTGGGCACGTGGAGGCCCAGAGCGAAGTCGCCGGGTTTGTCCGTAGATTCGTCGGGCACGAGCCACCGACGATCCGAGAAAGTGAATTCCATTTTATTCCGATATCCGTACGTGACCTCCGCTGGGATTGTCGGACGCACATCGGCCTTGTCGAACCCGCCGATACGTCGGAGGATTTCCTCGATCTGTCGCGTCTTTTGCTCGACCTGGATGTCGTATTTCAGATGCTGGAGCTGGCATCCGCCGCAGATCCTGAAGTACGGACAGGGCGGATCGGCCTGATGGGGTGAAGGATCGAGGACCGTTTCGACGGACGCTTCTCCGTAGCTCTTGCTTACTTTCCGGATTCGTGCCGCGACTTTTTGACCGGGGATACCTCCATCGACGAACCAGACGAATTCATCCGTACGGGCCACGCCCCGTGCCCCGAAAGCCAAACTTTCGATGCAGAGTTCTAGAGAATCTCCCTTTCGATAGGATTGACCCATTTTCACCATCGTATATGAAAATCGTTATTGTTCAATCTAAGAATGACCTGTTTGAAATGCAAGTCATTTTGAGGGTTGAAAATGGAGAAGTCTTAGAATTACTGAAGATTCATTATCTTACCAATCCAAATGCGGATTTGTTCTTAAGAAAAACAAATCAACATCTTCTCTGAAGCGATCCTGAAATCAACTTGCATTTTTAGTATGTTTTATGTAAAATAAAGAGAACTTGACAATAGGAGTAAAATAATGGTTGTTGCAACGCTTCGAAAAGTATCTAAAGAATTAGGACTATCTCCTGATGATCCGGTTCACTTCTATGTGAAAGGCAACAAAGGAATCATCGAAGTGAATCTCAGCGCTTCTGATCGAGAGATCGAACTCTCTGCACTGGGTGATACCTCAGAAGACTTTTTATCAG
>JBDRSZ010000284.1:0-13304 GCA_043824415.1 bacterium
TAATCCCGATGCGGCGAAGAGATATTTCACGAGTCCTGCCTTTGAGCTTGGAACGAACAGCACGCCACGGGACGACGACGCGGACGGTCGGATCGACGAGGACGGTCCCGAAGACCTCAACGGAGACGGATTCATCACGCATATGCGGGTCAAGGATCCCGAGGGCACGTGGATTCCCGATCCGCAGGAGCCGCGCCTCATGCGAAAGACCGATCCTCAAAAAGGCGATGCGGAAATTTACCGGTTTTTTACAGAAGGCATGGACAATGATCGCGACGGAAGGATCAACGAAGATCCTGAGGGCGGCATCGACCTGAGCACAAATTTTCCGTATCTTCTCCAGTACAATCGCTCGACGATAAACCAATGGCCCGACTCGGCTCCCGAAACACTGGCCGTCGTCAAATTCCTCATCGATCACCCCAACATCGGCCTTATCCTCGACTTTTCGACGACCAATACTTTGCTCGCCATTCCACAGACCTTTAAGAAGAAAACCGTCAAAGAAAATATAAAAATTTCCAAAATCCTTGCTGGTGTTCTTGGGCTCGATCCTGACGAATCCCACGCGATGAAGACGCTCCTCGAAGCGATTAGACGAAAGAACCTCCTGCCTCCGGGAAGAGAGAGCGATGAATCGGCAGTCATGCAGCTACTCGGATTCGACCCGCCCGTTACTGTCGAAGCGCAGGATCTCATTTTCCTGAAAACCGTCCAGAGCGATTATATTTCAAAATACGGTCAGACCATCTCAATCAATCCGAACGTGAAAAACGATACACTCGACAGCGGATACTTCGTCGCTTTCTGCTGCCTGCGATACGGCGCACCCGTCGTTTCAACGGACGTGTGGCGCATTCCCACACCGAAAACCGCTATTTCAAACGACCATCCCGATGCGCCCGCTCTTAAATGGTCCGATGAAATCCTGAAAGGCAGAGGATTCATCAACTGGAAGCCTTTCAAACACCCCACCCTCGACGAAGTGGAGATCGGCGGATTCGTTCCCTTCGCTACCATCAATCCTCCTCTCGAAGGAATTCGTGACCACATTTCATTCCACGCGGATTACTACCTCGATCTCATGAATCACTCCGCAGAAGTGGAAATCGGGAGGACGCAGGTCCGGGCTGTCGAGGATTCCATCTATAGAGTTACCGTGCAATTCCACAACCCGGGCTGGTTCCCCACATCCACTGCACAGGGGAGGAAAGCGCGCGTGGCCTGGCCCATCACGGTCCGTCTGAAGACTGCAAAAGATCAGATGATCTGGGCCGGAGAGCCCTTCGAAGTCATCGCCTTCATCGGAGCAGGTGAAACCCGGACGCTGGAATGGAAAATCAAGGGCAGACGAGGATCCACTTTCGACCTCTCGGCGACATACTATAAAACCGTCGTCGTGAAGACAACGATCGAACTTAAATAAAGGATGAGGATTCATTGGCACTTTTATTCTGTATCAACTTTAGTCACTTTAGCTCACTTTCAACTTTAGTCACTTCCAGCTTATCCAGCAGGATTGTATTACGAAAAAGGTGAAAATTCTTGAAAAAAACATTCCAACGAAAAATTTGGTCTTTCCTCAAATCCATCAAGCTGACCGTCTTCGTATTGATCCTTTTGGCTCTCACCTCCGTCCTCGGCACGCTCATTCCCCAGAACCAATCCGCAGAAGTATACATAAAACTTTACAAACCTTCCATCGCGTCGCTCATCAGCGCCCTGAATCTTGACGACATGTACCGCGCCTGGTGGTTCCGAGCGCTCATCCTCCTCTTCACGATGAACCTGGTTTCCTGTACACTATCCCGTCTCTCCGCTCTTCTTCGGTTGTTAAAAAAAGAACAAATCCCATCCGGCGAGCATACTCCGGCGAAACCTCACTTCAGGAAAAGTTTTTTCATCCCTGCCTTCGACGACTCAATCAGAAAAAAAATTCGGGACGTCGTCCGGAATTTTTTTCACACACCCACGGCCGAAACTTTTTCGCCCGACTCCCTCCGACTCTTCTCGGAAAAAGGAAAATGGTCCCGTTTTAGTTTTTACATCACCCATACGGGAATTTTATGGATCATCGCCGGCGCTGTCGCATCGGGTTTTGGTTTTCGCGGCTCCATGACGCTCGTCGAAGGGGAAGCATCCAACATCGTCACCATCAGAAATTCGACGGCGGAGAAAAGACTCGACTTCACCATCCGGTGCGATGATTTTGAGACAACCTATTATAAGAATACGCAGCAGCCGAAGGATTATAAAAGCAGATTGACAATCGTTGAAAACGGAAAAGACGTGCTCTCCAAAACCATCGAAGTCAACGATCCTTTGAAATACAGGGGCGTCGTCATCTACCAATCGAGCTGCGGAACGATTCCGGAATTAGACAAAATTAATTTAAAAGCTATCTCAGAAAACGATCCCCGGAGCACGGAGACGTTTCAGGTTGGCGTTGGCGACACGTTCCGATTAAACGACAACCGCCACTCGGCAAGCGTCAAACGCTTCATCCCGGACTTCACAATCAATGAAAAACGGGAAATCGTCAATCGCTCCGATGAGCTGCGCAATCCGGCCATACAGGTGTCGGTCTCCAAAGACGGCGACCCGCTGTACGAGGAATGGGTTTTCCTCCATTACCCTGACTTTCACGGATCCCACGAAGGTGAATTCCGTTTCGTCTTTGAAGGGTTTGCGACAAAAGAATACACCGGACTTCAGCTTACGCAATCCCCCGGACTCTGGTCGGTTTGGGTCGGCTGCCTCTTCCTCATCGCAGGATCCTGTCTCATCTTTTTTTCCAGTCACAGCCGCGTGTGGATTGTCCTCGATCCCGACAAGAGAAAATATCGACTCACACTGTCTGCCATGAGCAGTAGAAATCGGATTGCCTTCCAGAGAAAATTCGAGCAATTGTCGCAGGCCGTCGAAGAAGCTGCGAAGAATGCCCATTAAGGCTCAATCGAAGCATATTACGTAATGGAGAGATTGGAGAGATGAAAAAATGACGAGTTCCTTCCTGCTCAGTCTGGCGACATTTTCATACGTTATCGTCATGGTATTATTCTTCACTTATGTCTTCTTCCAGAATAAAACATTCCGATCCGTCATCCGCGCGGCAACGACCGCCGGACTCGCCTTCAATCTCGCAGGTTGGATTCTGCGCTGGATCGAATCCGCTCGCTTGGGCTATGGCCACGTGCCCCTCTCCAACTTCTACGAGGCGCTCATCACAATCTCGTGGTGTATTGTACTCGTCTACATCATCATTCAGTGGAGATACAAAACCGACATCCTGGGCGTCTTCATCTTTCCCATCGTTTCCCTGGCCATGGCCTACGCCTCGTTATCTCCCTCCGTCCGCGATTCCATCCAACCTCTAATGCCGGCGCTCCAGAGCAACTGGCTGACCTACCATGTGCTCACGTGCTTGCTGGGTTACGCCGCCTTCACCGTTGCCTTCGGATCGAGCATCGCCTATCTTATCAAGCAGGGGGAAAAGGGCAAGTCCAAAGGCGGAATCCCAGACCTGCTTCCCCATGCCGACCTCCTCGAAGAAGTCATCTACAAAGCCAACGCCATCGGCTTTCTGTTACTCGGCATCGGCATCGTCACCGGCTCCGTGTGGGCGAACGTCGCCTGGGGAAGCTACTGGAGCTGGGACCCCAAAGAAACCTGGTCGCTCATCACCTGGATCGTCTACGCCGTATTCCTGCACGCGCGCCTGACCAAAGGATGGAAGGGAAAGAGAATGGCTGTTCTGTCCATCATCGGATTCATAGCCGTTCTCTTCACATTCTTAGGCGTGAACTTCCTCCTGTCCGGATTGCACAGCTACGCCTCCTGAAAAGTCAGAGTGATCCTAAAATTTTTAACATACTGAGGATTTATTCGTTATTAAAATAGAAGATGAAAAAAGTATGATCTTGTAAAAAGTGATTTTAAAAAGAGATCTTCATTTTGGGATGAGTATCGCCTTTTTGTCAGCCGCGACTTTGACCAGATCCCAAGTTAAAAATAAAGGGGTGGGCATCAGTCCGGCGCAGCCGGAATGGCGCAAGGAGAATGGAAGGGAGGAAGTTCAATTTTGCATATAGGAACTCGAATAGTACAACTTATGGCCTACAAAAAGGCGGATTCTTTGGCTACTTTCTTTAAAGAAAGTAGCACATATTTATTATTTAACTCTTCTTCTATAGACAGAGAGAAAACTCTGACAATCTGAAGAATAGGCGGGTATTCAGCACCTCCCGAAAAGGTCTCTTTGTTTTTGCCGTCGAAAATCGTATATTTTATCATTGCAGATTTAATCCATTCATAATTCCGTCCTAAAAATACTCCTGCCAAGTATTAAGGAGGAACAATCATTGAAAAAGCAGATCCCGTTCCAAATGTCGCGCATCCTATTTCCCGCTCTTTGCATTGCACTCCTTCTTTCGACATGTTCGAGAAAATCACTGCCAGAGGGTGTGTATAAAAACGGCCTCGTCGTCAGCGCGCACGAGATCGCTTCGCGGGTTGGTGTGGACATCCTGAAAAAGGGAGGGAACGCAGTCGACGCCGCAGTGGCTGTCTCTTACGCCCTGGCTGTCGTTTACCCTGTCGCGGGAAACATCGGCGGAGGAAGCTTCATCGTCATTCGCACGCCAGACGGATTCGCAACAACAATCGATTGTCGAGAGAAAGCCCCTGCAAAAGCCGCCCGCGATATGTATTTAGACAAAAACGGCAATATCATTCCGGACTTGAGTACGATCGGAGCCCTCGCTTCCGGCGTCCCGGGTACAGTCGCCGGAACGCTTTACGCACTCGAAAAATACGGAACGATGCGTCCGAAAGAGGTCATCCAGCCGACCATCGAATTGGCGGAAAACGGCTGGGTTCTCGACAGGCCCATGGGCGGTGACGAATTCAAACGATTCTCCTCAACCAACGCTGTGTTCAATAAATCAGATGGTTCCCCGTACGAGATCGGCGAACGCTGGGTGCAGAAAGACCTGGCCGGAACACTCCGGGACATCGCTGAAAAAGGGCGGGACGGTTTTTACAAAGGTCGCGTCGCGGACCTCATCGTCGCCTCTATGCAAACGTACGGCGGCATCATCACCCGCGAAGACCTGGCGAATTACGAGCCCGTCGAGCGTCCGCCCATAACGGGCACGTACCGCGGCTACGGCATCGTTTCCATGCCCCCGCCCAGTTCCGGGGGGATCTGCCTGATCGAGCTGTTGAACATCTTAGAGAGATACGATATCAGAAGCTTGGGATGGAATACTGCGGAAACCGTCCATCTGATGGTCGAAGCCGAGCGGCGCGTGTACGCGGACCGGAACGCCTTCCTTGCTGATCCCGATTTTGTGGAGTTGCCCGTGAGCACACTCATCTCGAAATCGTACGCCGACACCCGAGCGAAGGACATCGACCCATCACGCGCGACTCCAAGCGACATGGTGGCTCATGGGAACGCGATCGCGTTCGGCCATGAGAGCGAACAGACCACCCACTATTCCGTCATCGACAAAGAAGGTATAGCCGTGTCCGTGACGACGACCATCAACGGAAGCTACGGGAATTATCTGGTCGTCGAAGGCGCGGGATTCCTCCTGAACAACGAGATGGACGACTTCAGCACCAAGACAGGCACGCCCACGCACGAAGGACTCGTCTACGGCGAAGCGAACCGGATCGAGCCCGGCAAGCGGATGCTCAGCTCCATGACTCCGTCCATCATCACAAAGGACGGCAAAAATTTTTTCATCATCGGCTCCCCCGGCGGAGCGACGATCATCACGACAGTCCTCCAATGCATCATGAACGTCATCGATCACGGGATGTCCACACAAGAGGCGGTCGAGGCCCCCAGGTTCCATCACCAGTGGTTCCCCGACCAAATCCTGTACGAAAAAGATAAGGATGCCTTTTCCGAAAAAACGATGGATCAATTAAAATCGCTCGGATACACGTCGTTCGTCCCCAGAGAACTCGGCAACGCCCAGGGCATCCTCATCGATCCCGAAACAGGACTGTATACCGGCGGTCCCGATCCTCGCCGTTCATCCAAGAACGCAGCCATCGGATATTGAACACTCATTCCATTTTCAATACGAAACCATAGGCCTCTTTCAAACGGTTCATCCAAAACAAGGAAGGTGTTCTGTATGAAGATCATTTATAGCAAAGCAATGATATGCACCGCAGCTGCGATCATATTCATCATGTCAGGAAGCTCGTGCGACGTCATCAATAAAAAGAAAACGGATTTCTGGCTTAAATCGGGCTTTCTCGCTCCACCCGACTCAACCCGACCGGGCGTGTACTGGTATTTCCTGGAAGGTAACCTCAACCGTGAGGAGTTGACAGCCGATCTCGCATCGATGAAAGAAGCGGGGATTGGATTTGCCCTTTTCCAGGAGGTCCGTAACGAGCCACGCGGGAAGGTGAATTTTCTCAGCGAAGAGTGGAAAGCGCTTTTCAAACATGCCGTCCGTGAAGGCGAGCGGTTGGGCATCCGTATCATTCTGGGATCGAGTCCGGGATGGACCGGCAGCGGAGGACCGTGGATCAGAACGGAACAGTCGATGCAATTTCTGGTAGTCAGCTTCACCGAAACCAACGGTCCGGCCACTTTCCAGGCCATCCTGTCTGAGCCAGGTCCTAAAAAACCATACCGCAATCCGACAGGAATGTCTGAACGAATCAAGAATGACCGCGATACCTGGTACGAAGACGTGGCAGTCCTGGCTTTCCCCACTCCGCCAGGAGGCCAACTGATCGAATCGGTTGACGATAAAGCCCTGTACCACCGGGGATACTATACCTGGGTGCCGGGTGTTCATCCCTATATCATTGCACCAGCGAGCTATCTGGAGACTCCCGGTTCGGTGATCAACACCGCCGACATCATAAACCTTTCCGACCGCCTCCAAGAGGACGGAAGCCTTCAGTGGGAAGTGCCTGCTGGAAAATGGACCATCCTGCGCTTCGGGAGACGAAGCAACGGAATCTATACTGTACCGTCTCCGATACCCGGACTGGGACTCGAGTGCAACAAATTCGACACCACTGCCCTGAATATCCATTTTGATTCTTACATGGGTGAATTGATCCGCAAGGTCGAACCACGGAAAGTCGCGAGCGGGGGGGGGATGGACGATGCTTCACACCGATAGTTGGGAAGTGGGACCCCAAAACTGGACTAAAAACTTCCGTGAAGAGTTCCGGAAACGGCGGGGATACGATCCCCTGCTCTTCCTTCCTGCCTTTACCGGTCGCATCGTCGGGAGTCTTGAACAAAGTGAACGATTCCTGTGGGATATGCGGCAGACATCAAACGAACTGATTGTGGAATACCATGCCGGACATCTTCAGGAATTATGCCACCGCAACGGAATGAAATTCTCAATTGAGCCCTATGATCAAAATCCTTCTGCCGATCTCGACCTCGGAAGTATGGCCGATGTGCCAATGTGCGAGTTCTGGAGCGAAGATTACGTTATCTTCAACTCTGCATTTAGTTGTGTAGAAGCCACTTCGATTGCCCATGTGATGGAGCGACCTGTGGTCGGCGCAGAGTCTTTTACTGCCGACAACCGGGAGGCCTGGAAAAATTATCCCGGAGCAATGAAAAACCAGGGCGCTTGGGCCTTGTGTATCGGAATCAACCGGATGCTCTTCCACACTTTCGTTCATCAAGCATACGGGGTTACATACAAGCCTGGTATTGTTATGGCTCCGTGGGGAGTACACTGGGACCGCACTCAGACTTGGTGGCCGATGGTTTCGGATTATCATCGCTACATCTCCCGCTGCCAGTTTGTACTGCAACAGGGTCAGCCGGTAACCGAGATACTGTACCTCGCCGGAGAAGGAGCTCCTCATGCATTCCGTGCGCCAACTTCCGCCTTTGAAGGGGACAGCTTAAAGCCCGATAAACGCGGATATGCTTTCGACGGCTGTTCTCCCCGCATCCTGATGCAGCAGGCTTCGGTTCGGGACCACAGGATTGTCTTTCCAGGCGGAGCTTCATACAGCCTCCTGGTTTTACCCAATTTTGAAACCATGACGCCGGAACTCCTCTTAAAGATCGAATCGCTAATAAAAACGGGAGCCATGGTAGTAGGCAATCCACCGCAGAAATCTCCTTCTCTGACAAATTACCCCGATTGCGATACACAGATCAGCACCCTGGCTGAATCCCTGTGGGGAGGATATAATATCCCTGAAACAGTGACCGAACGTAACTATGGAGAGGGTAAGATTTTTTGGGGAGGAGAACTGAATGTTTCTGGACTTAAAGAACCCCTCCCAAGTCTCAAAACCGAATTGTGGCCGGTTATCTATCCTGACTATGAGTCCACTGCAAAACTGCTCCGGAAAGCAGATATTCTACCTGATTTCGCCTCAGTGGGATCCATCCGCTACATTCATCGTTCCCTGCCTGACCATGAAGTCTATTTTGTCTCTAACCGCACCAACCGTTCCGTGGAGGAGAATTGCACTTTCCGCGATGGAACCCTAGTAGCTGAACTCTGGGACGCTGTCACCGGCGAGATCCGCCCACTATACGGACTAGTCAATGATTCTGACGGGATATCCATCCCGATGAAGTTTGACACGTATCAAAGCTTTTTCGTCGTCTTTAGCAAGACCGATAAGCCTGACGATCAGGAAATACCCGGCCATGACAATTTTCCAGTAAAGGAGGAGCTGATGACCCTGGATGGTCCGTGGAACGTGGCATTTGATCCCAAATGGGGCGGTCCGGCACAGATCGTATTTGACAGTCTGACCGACTGGATCCAGCGCCTGGAGGATGGGATCCGGCACTATTCCGGTATCGCGGTTTATACGAAAACCTTTGATTTCCCGAAATCCGATGTGTTATTTAATAAATCTGCATTCTATCTTGACCTGGAAGTCGTAAAAATATGGCCCGCGTTCGGCTAAACGGAAAGGATCTGAGAGTCGTCTGGACCTCCCCCTGGCAGGTAAACCTGACGGATGCACTCCGGAAAAAGGATAACCGGCTGGAGATCGAGGTAGCCAACCTCTGGGTAAACCGTTTGATTGGCGATGAACGTTACCCGGATGACGGCGTAAGAGACGACCAGTGGCCCGACTGGCTGCTCAACGGCACTCCGCGATCAAGCCAGCGATACACCTTTACCACCTATCACTATTATAAAAAAAATGATCCGTTGATGACATCAGGATTGATTGGACCGGTGAAAGTTTTCAAATCGTATTTACCAATTCGAGAGTAGCTCAAGTTTAAAGAAAATTTACTGCTTTAATCCGTTGTGCATAACTAGGAAATCCGATTAATTTTTTTCTCATTTCCAAATCCCCCTGGATTCCCGATACAAGATTTCGGGAATGACATCCCAACCTCTGTCATTCCCGCGATGTTTTGAGCGGGAATCCAGGCGAGGGAGGGTTAGAAATACGACAATCCCCACCCTGGATGCCCGATAAAGGATTTCGGGCATGACACCCTCCCACACACAGAATCTCGAAATTTGCCAAAGTTCAGTTAATAAATCAACAAAATATGATTTCTGTAAATCCTCAATAAAAGAGACATTTTCTTGAAAATCGCTCCGTGGATGAATTCATATTTAAATTTCGCCAAAATCGAGTAAAATAGCTATTCCACCCCTTCCCTGTGATAAATCACCTTTCCGCCCACAATCGTGTAGTCCACTTTATTTTTCATGATCTGATCTTCGGGAAGCGTCATCAGATCATCCTGCATGATAACCAGATCAGCTAAATACTCCTTCTTGATCATGCCCTTGCGATCCTCCATGAACTGGGCGTAGGCCGATCCTAACGTATACAGTTCGATGGCCTCCTCCATCGTCAATTTCTGATCCGGGAACCATCCCTCACCCGGCTCACCCATCCGGTCTTTCCGCGTCACCGAAGCGTACAGCCCTTCCATCGGGTCTAAAGGTTCGACGGAATAATCCGTACCAAAAGCAATCTTCGCATCCGCGTTGAGCAGCCTTCTCCATGCATATGCGCCCTTGCTCCGCTCGTATCCGATCCGTTTCTCGCAGAAACGCTTGTCCGTGATGCAGTGCGTCGGCTGCATCGACGCGATCACGCCCAGCTCCGCAAACCTCGGAATGTCCCCATTCGTAAGGATCTGCGCGTGCTCGCTCCTGTGACGGCTTTCCCGTTTCCCGTTGACCTCGATGGCCTTCTCGAACGCGTTCAGGATCCAGTGGTTCGCCTTCGGACCGATGGAATGAATACCGATCTGGAATCCCATCTTGTCCGAAGCTAAAACACGCTTCTCCAATTCCTCGTACGTCATCTGCGGCAGTCCTGTTTTATCGGGCGCATCCTCGAAAGGCTCGAACACCATCATCGTCCCGGAACCCAGCGTCCCGTCCATGAATCCTTTGAGATACCCGAACCGAATCCAGTTGCCGTCTTTTGGGTATTTCTTCCGTAGGTCGTTGTACTCTTTCAACGCCTCCTCATCCGCCGTCAGCCGTCCGGCCACATCCACGCGAAGCGTCAGTTGACCCGCATCCTTGAACCGCTGGTACAACTCGGCGTCTCCGCCGCCCGGATGCTGAAGACTCGTTACGCCCAGCTTAGCCGCCATATCCAAAGCCATCTGCCAGCCCTTCATGAGACGCGCCTCTTCCTCCTCCGGCGTACGTTTCACGCGCACGGCTCCGTACTTCAGCAGGCCCTGCGCAGCCTCTTTGAAAATGCCCGTGGGCTCGCCCGTCACCGCATCCCTCTGGATCTCACCGCCGTAAGGATCGGGCGTGCCCTTCGTGATGCCGGAATTCTTAATGACGTAAGAATTAACCAGGCAGGAATGCCCGTCGGCCCGGCTCAGCACAACCGGATTGTTCGGAGAGACCTTGTCGATCAGCTCCTTCGTCGGCCACTGTTTGTTCGTAAACATCTCATGCTCCCAGCGGCCGCCGCGGATGAGTTCGCCCGGCTTCACCTGGGCGACCTTCTCTCGGACGCGTTCCGTGATGACGTTCGGGTCCGTGATGTAACGCAGGTCGATGTAATCCGGATCGATCGGCCCGAAATGGGCATGCGCATCGTTGAATCCCGGAATGACAAGCCTTCCCTTCGCATCGATGACCTTCGTCTTTCCCTCCTCGATGTACTGCTCAATCCCCCGGTTCGACGTTACGCCGATGATCTCCTCACCCAAAATCGCAACAGCCTGCGCCCTCCGATTGTCCCTGTCGATCGTGACGATCTTCGCATTCTTGATGACCAAATCCGCCGCCGGCCCATCATACTTCTGACCGCACCCTGCGATCAGAACGAGCAACAGAGCAATGATGATAACCGAGATGATCCTCTTTCCCATGTTCGAATCCTCCTTTACAAAAAATAAACGAATGTTATCAAGTCTGCTGTTCTACGTAGTTGACCGTTTTCATTTGTAGTATTCACAACTTAACATCGAGTACGTGCGATTCAACTTCTTTAAACAACTCATCAAGAGATTCTTGAATTTCGATTGTCTTGGCGATTGATGTAATGACCTTTGTGTAGATCGAGTTCTCTTTAGATGAGTGAATCCTGCCTTTGCGATCTTTGAGCCACTTCTCAGCAACTTGGTAACCGCCGATGTGGTACTCCCACACTTCCGACGGAACGCCAGTGAAGTACTTGTCTGGATTAATGTGGACTCGCTCCTTCTTGGCATCGTAAACGACCTTAACGACTCGCAAGTCGCCAGAGCCTTCACACTTGGCAATGGGTTTAGAGAGCTTCTCGGACTTGAGTAAGTGCAACTCAACGAGTTGGGCTCCTTTCTTGGCAAGTTTTTGGAAGAGCTTGGAGTCTTTTGTAAAAGGAACACGAGGGAAATCGGTCTTCAAAAACTCGGCGTACTTCTTGCGATAAGCGTTTGAGTAGAATACAGCATAGATGAAATTGAAAATATCTTCGGGACTTGGTTGTCGTCTGTATGTCGTCTGAAGAGTCTCGAGAAGTTTTGGTATAATATTTGATATTCTTTGTCCGGCTCTGTAAGGAACTTCAGGCTCGAACAGCATCATAGTGTGGCTACCGCCCCGTTTACTTTTCCCTTGTTCATGATAAAGATATAAAGGAAATTGCTGGATAATACCTTGTGTGCTATAGAAAGCTCGTGCATCAACCATACAATCCGAAACAAAAAAATGATTATAGGGTTCATCTAATGCTACTTGCCGCATAGCAATGAGAGAGACGTTGTCGGGGAGCATGTGTTGAACGAGCTCACGACGACTTCGGTCAACTAAAGAATCGTGGTAGAAAATATACTGTTTGTTGAAGGGGCGATATAGAATTGTTTGTATCCAATCATTTATGTCCACATTCTTCATTGAATTACGGGCATCGGAAAGTTTCCAGTTTCCTGTATCTTTAAGTTTGAGGCTAGCTCGGACAAACTCGTTATCGAGGGAGTAATCGAGAAAAATCCTAAGACGTTGCACAAGAGAATTTATATTGGCATCTATAACAAAGTGATCTCGATGCGTTTTCACTCCACCAAGATTCACAGGAAAAATGAGATCTAGAGAAGGATATGCACTGTACTGTTGTCTGTATTTGGTCTGGCGAGGAATAAAAACATAGTCCGGGGAGGTGGGCTGTAGTTTTTGCCAAGTGATGTCTTTGAAAGTGTTCGATCTTAAGAAATTGTATTTATAGTCTCTGGTACCCTTTATCTCAGCATACAAAACTGTAGTTGGATTAGCATTTTTCTTGATTTTCAATGCTATGATTATTGCAACTCCCTTAGTTATATCGAAGATATTTTCGTCACGTGTACCGTCGTCGAGGACCTGACGTCTAAGCAAATCTCCATGTAGATCAAGGATGAAAATCTGATCGAATGATTTGATGAGAGATTCCCTCATTCCTGGAAAAGTGATGTTTTCAATGTAGCTCCTGTTGGTTATGAGACCAATCGCACCTTCACCAGATTTATCGATTTTCCATTGTGAAAAGCGAATGAATTTCACATAGTCATCTTGAAGCATCTTGGGATTCTTTTCCTTCAACCATGTTCCAGCAACGATTTTGTAGTACTCGATCAACTCACCAATCCAAGTCTTCTGATTGACCTTCATGTTCTTGCTTGCCTTCGCTTCCCTTGGCAAGAGTTGGTAAAAAGTCCTGCCGTTCTCCTGCTTAGTTCGAATAGTGTAACCCTTGACGTACTTCTGCCCTTTCTTGACCTCGATCTTCCGCTCACTGGCGTTTGCGGAGATCCCTGAGTAGGGCGGATTACCGAGAATGACAAGAATGGGTTTCTCTTTCTTTACTTT
>JBDRSZ010000285.1:0-2163 GCA_043824415.1 bacterium
AGGAGGAGACATGTTAAAAAATCCGACGCTGACACCTGTCGAATGGGAAATCATGGAATCGATCTGGAAATTGGGAGGACGTCCCTCAGTGCGAGAGGTTCTGGAGCACACTTTCCCCAACGGCGAGAAAGCCTATACAACGATACAAACCGTCATGAATACTCTGGAGAAGAAGGGCCTTTTGAAACGAAAAAAAATCGGATTGGTGAATTTCTATACTCCGACCAGGTCAAGACTGCAAATGGTGCAATCAGAAATGTCAGCCCTCGTCTTCCGAGTGTTCGACGGATCACTTCCGGCTCTGGCTAATTATTTAATCAAATCGGGAAGCCTTACCCTCGAGGAAATCGAATCTATCAAAAATCTCCTTGACAAAAAAGAAGCCGAATTGAGGAGTAAACAGCCATGATCGATTTACTCAATCATTGGAGTCGTCTCTGGGCCGAATATTTTGGTCTGGTCGTCGCACAAAATACAATTTTTTTAGGATTGATCTTCCTGCTCCTCACCTATTTAAAAAATGCTCCTGCACGGACAAAATACATCATCAGCACGCTTGGCTTGATAAAACTTTTACTCCCTCCCTTTCTACCGGCATCCTTCTTGGGTGCCAGGCTACCTCTATTCATGCCAGAATTCACAACAACCGTCACCATCAGTCCACTCCCCATCATGTCGGAGGGATTTACAGCTCCGAAAACACAATTAAATCTACTGGGCTTTTTATTCATACTCTGGCTCGGATGTGCAGTCCTTTACATCCTATTCTCCTTGATCTCCACCCTTCGGTTGAAAATGATGCTCAGGAATGCCTCTCCCTTGTCTGACAAAATATCCGTATCTATAATTAACGACCGAAAAATCCGTCTATGCAAATCCGCCAAAATCTCCATGCCCCTCACGATGGGGATTCGGCCCAGGAAAATCTTCGTCCCCGTGTCATGGGATCTATGGCCACGAGAATGCCGAAAAATGATCCTTCAACACGAGATGGCCCACATTAAAAGACACGACGGTTTGATCCAAGCATTCCAGATTCTCGCCCAGGCATTGTATATCTTCCACCCGATGGTTTTGCTCCTCAATCGACGGATAAGAGAATACCGCGAAATGGCCTGCGATGACGCATCCATCGGTTCAGAAAAAAGGTCCACTGTCAAATATTCCAGGTACCTGGTTGAAATCGCCGAAAAAATAACGCAGAACACCATCACATGTGAATCGGTATCTGCCCTGATCAGGCAGAAAAACGAACTCTTGAACCGTGTACAATATCAAATGAAGGAGGAAACCATGCGAGTCGAATCAAAGAAGAAAACGAACATCATCTTAGGAAGTTTGATATTGCTCACTTTGCCGTTATCGTGGTACCACTCAAAAGAGAAACCAAAGGCAAGCGAAGCTGTGGCCACACCTCAACAGACAGCAACAGCGCAAGCGGACAATCCCCCTGTTTTTACACCGGGCATTGCAAAACCTTCCCAGGACATCCAGATCATCGAGATTTCTTTAAAAGCCGATAGCAGGATTTTGATCAACGGTGAATCAACCACATTAAGCGACCTCAAAAAGAGCTTGAAGGTCAAAATAAAAGGCGATCCAGCTGAAACCAACATCACACTGAAATGCGACCCGGAAATCACAATGGGAACCATCTCGGACCTCCAGAAAGCACTCCTCGGATTAAACGTGCGGAAAATCGGTTTTCAGAATGATTCGGGAGAAAGCGTGCCGTACAACCTGCCGCCGGAAGGCACCGAAGAACGGATTCAAGCAATCCTCCAGAAAAATGTGGACGTGATACTGATAAACCGAACTGGACAGGTTATGATAAATGTGGAGCTGGTTGATATTTCGATGATCAACGACTTGATGAAAAAACACAATTTGATGCACAAGAATGATCTCATCGTTTCAATTAAACCGGAGACAGAAACCAAATACCGGGATTTTCTGAATGTATTGAATCAGGTCAAAACAGCGGGTGTAAACCGTATTTTTATCAGTGAACCGGAAATAACCAAAGCACCTCCTCCGCGCAGGTAAAATCGGGAGAGTTCGGACGAACAGAGAAATCGGAAAAGAAATCATCTTAACATTCCATCCTGAGACATCAAAAATAAAGGCCCCATACTGGATGAATCCGATGGGGCCTTTGTATAT
>JBDRSZ010000286.1:0-6337 GCA_043824415.1 bacterium
CCAGGACGGCATCGTATGGGGCGCGAAAGCGTACGCGGACGCGTCGCACACGCAGCCGGCACCCTTCGGTCAGACAATCCGGGTAGGAGGCGCCTCGTACGGCACAGGCTGCCGTGCGGGCTGGGTCGAGGGTTTCGGCGCAACTGCCGTTCAGGTGTCCAGGGATGATCCCAGGGCACGCATCTGGCGCATCCGTCGCGATTACAAGCTGGTGTGGGAAAGATACATGATGGGAGATCCGTGGGCCACGGCGGTCGTGCTGGACGATGCGTCGACCTGCTGGGAAATCCCCGTCGGTGAGGTGGATAATGACCAGGTCGAAATCACGTTCGGAGATCTGGATTGGTGTTGGAACAACTGGCCGGTGGACCTCGGCGCGCCGTTCATCGATAGGAACGGGGACGGCGTGTACACGCCTCCGCCTCCGTTCAACATCACTGGAGACCCGAACGACTCTGCCTTCTTCGGTCCTGAAGAGCTGATGGCGCAGGGATTCGACGAGCCCGGCATCGCGGGCGCAGATCATGATCTCCCCGCAGACCAAGTCATCTGGGCTGTGTGGAACGACCTGTACAGGAACTTGCGTTTCGGCTCGGAGCCGACAGGCCTGGAGGTCCAGCA
Source organism: bacterium (assembly GCA_043824415.1). Classification (GTDB taxonomy): domain Bacteria; phylum Zhuqueibacterota; class QNDG01; order QNDG01; family DSAB01; genus JBDRSZ01. Next base: position 622 of record JBDRSZ010000286.1, read on the forward strand.
GACGATGTGGGGGTACGCGAGGACAGACGCGATGGGAAACGTGTTCTTCCGCAAAGTCCGTGTTATCAACAAGGGCGGTGTGGAAATCGACGCAGCGGGAACGAAGGGCGTCTTCTGGCTGGACAGCATGTATATGTGCCAGTGGTCAGACCCGGACTTGGGCCATGCGAGCGACGACCTCGTCGGATGCGACACACTGCTGCACATGGGATTCGTGTACAACAGTAACGCCGTCGACCTTTTGTACCGAGACTTCAACCTTCCCCCTCCGGCAGGCGGGTACGACATTCTTCAGGGACCCGCCATTTACACGGGCGATCCTATCAACGTGGCTGTTTTCGACCTGAAATACAAGCAAGGTTACAAGAATTTGGGTATGGCCGCTTTCTCCTATGAGGCGCCAGGCGATCCATACTCAGAACCGTCTAATACGGTCTACAGTAGGGGCGCGATCCTGTGGTACAAAATGCTCAGGGGATTCGCGTCCATGACCGGTCCGGACAGGCGGCACTTTCATCCACCCGGAGTCGTGGAGGGACCGTATCCTCTGGCCGGCGACCCGGTGACGGGCACGGGCCACATCGACGGTTGGTACACGGGATACTCGTTCGGTCCCAGTGACAAGTCATTCATCTGCAGCACCGGTCCATTCCAGATGGCCCCCGGAGACACGCAGGAGTTCGTCGTGGCGCTCGTCTGCGGACTGGGCTCGGACAGGCTTTCCAGCATCTCCGTCATGAAACATAACGACAGGTACATTCAATCCGTTTTCAGCTCTCTCCTCTCTTTTCCCGTTCCTCCCAAGTCTCCCAGCGTGAAAATCGCCGAAATGGACGGCAAAGTCATCCTCGAATGGGGAAGCGATTCGAAGCGCGTTGCCGACATCGAGGAGAAGACCGTCGGACTGTCCGGCTTCAGGTTTGAGGGATACAACGTCTATCAGCTTCTGTCCGCCAACTCAACGAAATCCGAAGCCCTGCGCATCGCCACGTTCGACCGGGTCACGGACCCCGCCGTCATCCTGGAAGAAACATACGACAGTTCTTCGGGTCAAATTCTTTTAGTTCCCGCCCAATTCGGGAGCAACTGCGGCGTTCGGAGGGAGTTCGTTTTCGACCGCGATTATCTGAGGGACATCGACAAACTCTACAACGGAACGGATTATTACTTAGCCGTAACCGCGTACAGCATTCCCGCAGACGGCTTTTTTGAAACTCCCAGCTCCCTGGAATCTTCCCTCCGGCCCATCAAAGTGGTTCCCCAGTCGAGGGGATTCGGGATCGTCATGGGATCCGAGTACCATCAGACAATCGAACCGGTCGTCCACACGCGCGGGAGCGGAAGCGCGGAGATCACGCCCATCATCATCGATCCGTTCTCCATCCTGCCCGCGACATACACCGTATCCTGGGATCCTGACTCCACATGGAAGGTGTCCAAGGAGGGGACAACCCTCGTAGACGGCTTGACGCATGACGACGAAGACGGAATCGATCCGATCGTAGACGGCGTGATGGTCAAAGTCCGGAACGTTACATTTACTCAGCCGGTGGATTTCACTAAGTATACGGTGATTCCATCGTCCAATGCGGATCAGTACAGAATCGGCAGTTTTTACACGCAGACCGGACATGGTAGTGCCCGTTCCGTCGATACGTGGGGCTACGGAACGACGGACTTGGCTCTTCTTCAGTGCGACATCGAGCTCCGATTCACGGGTGTGTACGGCGACAAGGAAGGAAGTGTTATTCCTATAGCAAGCGGCGGACAGATGGCAACGATCTACAAAGCCAATACGATGGCGGACCATCCGCTAAATCCGAATCCTGGCTCCGATGAACGCTTCGTACTGCGCATACCGTTCGAGGTGTGGGACGTCGAACGGAACATGCAGATCAATATCATTATGAGAGACCGCATTCAGCAAGCGACAGATGATCCTTTCTATGCGTTCAACCCGAACGACAGAATGCACGGCTGGCTGAACGCTCTGCCCTACAAAGAAACGACCATCACGGAATCCGACGAGATGCAGAACACGTGGAATCTCGTCTTCTGGAAAACACAGTGGCAGACGGGAGACGTCATCCGGATCGAGTATGCAAATCCGATCATCCCCGGATCGGATGAATTTACGTATTCCACGCACGGATACGAAAACAAGACGGACGAAAAATTAAAAAAGCAAGACGTGCACCGGATCGGTGTGTTCCCCAATCCCTACTACGCATTCAACCCATTGGAGAAGAACAAATTCGACAAATTTGTGACGTTCAACAACCTGCCCCCGAGGGCATCCATCCGAATTTTTACGCTCAGCGGGCACCTGATCAAACGTATCGACAAGGATGACGACTCGCCATTCGTTCAGTGGGATCTGCGAAATCACTTCGGGCGTCTGGTCGCCAGCGGAATGTACCTTGTCCACGTCGATATTCCTGATGAGGGTTTATCCACCGTCCTGAAACTCGCCGTCATTCAGGAAGAAGAATTTCTCGATGTGTACTAATTCGCAGCAGTCATCCAAAGATGGTTATAAATGGAAGTCTGGATAATCAGGAATCCATGAGTGGTGGAATGGCAACCTCATTCTGGAAATATCAGAGAAGGTGGGAATCCGTTTGAATCATCGATCTAAAGACAAATCGACCGACATCGCTTTCCTATAGGCCTGTATGCTCACGACTCTCCATGTGGCTTCTTGAAAAGATCCAGAAACCGGTCAAGGTACTCTTCAAACAACTCCCACTTGTCCAACTCCTCTTTCAACTTCATTTTGCTCTTGTAAGTTCTGTCGAACTCTGCCTGCCGAAAAAGTTTCTCGATCTTCAACCGCACGGACTTTGAAACCTTCTCCTCGTGTTGGGGTACGATACCATTTTCCGACAGGGACTCCTCTGCCTTGTGTTCGCCCCTCGTCAGGAGTGCCGCCAGAGGCTCGATTTCCTTATCCTTCTGATCGGCATAGAGCTCGAGATCCATCATGTCGATTTTAATGCCCAGCATTTCGGTCAGCACGGAAAGAACCATTAAAGCAGCCCTCGGATACTCCACCTGGGCTGTGAAGAAAGGGATCTCTCCCAACAGACACATTCCCTGTATTTTTTTCTCAGCAGCCACACTGACCAGCAGCCCATTCAAACCCGCGATGTTACCCTCTCCCATGTAGTGGATTTTATATTCCATCACCTTCTTTAACAGATCCCGATGATTCGGAACAGCAAAAACCCGTGGGACATCTTTAAAATGCATATCCGAAGGGGCTGCGGCCGCAGTATACACAGCCTTCACATTGAAGCTCTCAGCGACTTTTAGGATCTCTGTGGCGAAATTGTACTCCAGATGCGGAATTGGTTGACTGCTTCCGATAAAAAAGAGAATATCCCTGCCCGGCGTCGGTGCTTTATAATAGAAAAATTCATTCTTCGGAGGCTCCGGCGGGACGACCATTTGTTTTGTAACAATAGCACCCGTCGGAGCGAAAAAATCCGTGGGCACGACCTCGCCCAAAAGCTTTGCGCCCAGACGTTCCTTCAGATAACCGATAGCCAACACGGCCACGCGGCCCATGCCCGGCCATGCAGCCACAAAAGATGGTTTATAAAGTTTAGGCTTCTCCAATAATGAAATGAACTGACCCATTGATCACTCCGCCGCGAATATCGAACAAGAACAAGATAAGATTTCATTCCATGAGGGTCAAGCATTTTTTTAAGCACGTTGAAAAGTAAACCATTAGGTTTTACTCCTGGATGTTGTAGTATCGAAAACAATTCATTCATGGTATTCAATTTGCTGTTAAGTCCACTAGAACAACGGAAGTCGTCCCGTAATTGATAGATTCTTTTGTCTTAATCGGAATAACGTACGAATGAGGGTAGTTAATGCGGCAAATTATTCCCTTCGCATGGGTCATTCTTTCCCTGAGTTGTGCATCAACAAACATGAAAGGACCCACTGAATCGAAGATTCCTCCAAAACAATCGATTCAGAAAATCATTAAGGTCACGCCTAAACTTGTACTCATCGATACAAATGACCGCGTTGCGGAATCATTGACAATGGCAAAAGTCCATCGATTGATCGATCGTTCCATGATGACTGTCGGAACAGTTCAGCTCGTCAAATTCCACGACGGAAAAGCCGTCGCCAGAATCGTCCATGAAAAAAAGAAACATCGAATTGATGTCGGCGATTACATCTATTTGGGATACAAACCCGTAGAAAAAATGAACGTCGGTGAATACATTAAAAACATCGCATATACAAATGGACGATAATACGATCTCATCTCTTTAAAATCCTGTCATCCATCGCATCACAGGAATGACCTGCCATTCCAATGCGAAGCTTCTATTCCCCTTTCGATTGGACGTCAAGAGCATAAAGGGTAATGCTCAGAAGGGGTAATTTCAACTTGTCCGAAATTCCTTTCACACCTTTTTCTCCGATGACTATCCTCGGCTTTTTCCCCGGTTCATTGTACGCCATCGGATCCGATCCTGCAATCTCCCATTTTCGTCCTGCACCCGTAAGCGAGATGCCTTCGAATTGTACCGGGAGATCCTGTTTCTCCAGCGTTGGATTCACGACAGAGAGGGTTAAAATCTTCTCATCCACGCTCAAGGCGGCGAACACATCCAACAGCCCGGACGTTCCCCTCACCTCAACCGGGATCGTGCCGAAATGCTTTCGGTACAGCTTCAGCACAAGCCCCGTCGTCTCAAAAGCTGCATCCGTTTTCGTCGTCTTGATCGCCCCGATGACATTCACAGTCTGCGCGTAATTAGCCATGAAATACAGATCATTGTTCCTGAAGTATTCGTGCAATCCTGCCGCCGTACCCAGAGCATCCTTCAAATGGTAGCGCACACCCAGCTCTCCGTAAAGGTAATCTCCGTACCAGTAATTCCACTCGTCCATTGCGATGCGAATGTCTTTTTCGGCCAGCCCGGGAATTTCCTGGCGATATTTTCGGTGCGCATCGGCCTTCCTCTTAATCTCTTCACCCAGCCAATTGACATGGCCCAATACGCCCGGTTTTTCCTGCACGTAAATGTGTTCGCTCAACAGATCCATATAATCGCCGCATTCTTTGAGCATCGTTTGACTCCATCGGCCGACCTCTCCCACCGCTACCAATCGAATCGACGGATCGACCCGGCGCATCGCCTCGACGACGCGGTTGTGTTTTTTCACGTACTCCTCCAAAGGCATGTGCCCCAACTGCCAGGATCCGTACATCTCGTTGCCCACGGCCCACCACTTCACGCGGAAAGACTCTGGATGCCCGTTCTCCGCCCTGAGCCTTCCCGTCGGCGTATCCGCGGAACTGTTGCAGTATTCCACTTCCTCTCCGACCTCTTCCATAGTGCCAAGTCCGGTATTCACAGCGATGAAAGGTTCAGCTCCGATGAGTTCCATCAGGTCCATATACTCGTGGATGCCCACATCATTATGCTCCACGCCCGTCCATGCGGGATTCTTCCTGGGAGGACGCCTGTCCCGCTCTCCAATACCGTCCCGCCAGTCGTAACCGGACACGAAATTCCCTCCCGGCCAGCGGTAGATGGGAGAGTCGAGCTCCTTGAGCAGAGCGATCACATCGGCCCTGAAGCCTTTGATATGATCGGCAGGCATTAAAGACACGGTCCCGACCCTCAAGCTGCCGCTGCCCCGACTCACGATTTCCAGCACAGCGTTGTCAGATGAAGAG
>JBDRSZ010000287.1:0-7190 GCA_043824415.1 bacterium
GCTGAGCATCGACGAACTGCCCCAGCTGTTAAATATCCTCAAGGGTGACATGAGTCTTGTGGGGCCTCGGCCGCCGCTTCCGGCTGAGGTGGATATGTACGAGACATGGCAGAGGAGACGCCTGAGTATGAAACCCGGCCTGACCTGTATATGGCAAGTCAGCGGGCGCAACAAGATTGATTTTGAGCGATGGATGGAGATGGATCTTCAATATATTGACAGTTTTTCTTTATGGCTGGATTTTCGTATATTGTTCCGTACGCTTTTTGTCGTGCTGACGGGATACGGCGCTGTATAACATCCGTCGAGAAAATGTGGATGGGTCCTTCTCAGAACATTGGATGTCTTTGGAATGAAAATCTTAATGATTGCTCCGGAGCCGGTCTTCGAACCCCGAGGAACTCCGCTGAGTGTGGTCGGACGATTGAAGGCGTTTTCCGATTTGGGGTTTGGAGTCGATTTATTGACTTATTGCATGGGTGAGGATGTTGACTTTCCCGGGATTCGCATTTTTCGGATTCCCCGTATTCCCGGCATTCGCAGAGTGAAAATCGGTCCTTCTTTTACAAAAATCCCGTTGGATTTTTTTTTATTTTTGAAATCTTTCCGTCATCTTCTTTGGAATAAGTATGATCTGATCCATACACACGAAGAGGCGAGCTTCTGGGGAGTCCCGCTGTCGAGGATGTTTCACACGCCCCATGTTTACGATATGCATTCGAGCCTTCCCCAGCAGTTGAAGAATTTCCGATTTTCTCGATCCAAAGTCCTCCATGCTGTTTTTCAACGACTCGAAAATTGGGTGCTAAAGAATGCGGATGCTATCATCACGATTTGCCCTCATTTGCGCGAATACGTGGCCCGTTTGTTCCCGGAAAAGAAACCTTTCCTTATCGAGAATGTTGTGGATTATGGAATGATTTTCGGCGAGGCAGAAAGGTCGGACGCCATTTTGGAATGCTATCGTTTGGACGGAAAATCCGTCGTCCTCTATACGGGGACGTTCGAACCGTACCAGGGTCTGGATCTTTTAGTTCAAAGCGCCAAGAAAGTAATATCGTCCGTCGGGAATACGGTCTTTGTACTGGTGGGCGGTCATCCGGAGCAGGTGGAGCGTTATCGGAATAAAGTCGCGTCGCACGGACTGGGAGAACATTTTATATTCACCGGGCAAGTGCTTCCTCAGGAAGTCGCCAGCTATATACGCTGTGCGGATGTTTTGGTGTCTCCCCGTATCCGAGGAACGAATACGCCTCTGAAGATTTACGCTTATCTGCGGTCCGGCGTGCCGGTTGTGGCGACGCGCCTTCCGACGCACACACAAGTTTTGGACGACGATGTGGCCGTCCTGACCGAACCCACACCCGAAGGATTTGCGGAGGGCATACTTGCGGTTCTTAAAAATAAAACTTATTCTGTAAAAGTCGGAGAACAAGCTAAGAAATTAGCGGAAGAACGGTATTGCTATTCGACTTATAAAAAGAACCTTGAACGGGTCGTGCGCGAGGCTGTCGAGGCGGGAGGGTGAGGGATGTGCGGTATTTGCGGCATTCTGTACAAAGATGGGAAGCGAAAGCCTGAGGAATCTGTCCTGAAACGCATGTCTGATACGATGGTCCACCGGGGGCCGGATGATGAAGGACAGGTCGTTTTAGGGCATGTGGGGCTGGCGATGCGCCGTCTCTCCATCATCGACCTTTCCACTGGGCGTCAGCCCATGGCGAATGAGGACGAGACAGTGTGGGTTGTGTACAACGGTGAGATTTACAACTTCAGGGAGTTGCGTATCGATTTAGAAAAGTCGGGCCACCGGTTTCGCACAATGAGCGATACGGAGGCGATCGTGCACGGGTATGAGATCTGGGGGGAGGCTGTTTGCGAGCGATTGAACGGAATGTTCGGATTCGCACTCTGGGACGGACGGAAGAAAAAACTGATACTGGCCAGGGATCGGTTGGGGATCAAACCGCTTTACTACTACGAGGATGAGGAAAAGCTTGTTTTCGGTTCGGAGATCAAGGCTATTCTCCGCTGTCCGGACATTCGCAAGGATGTGGATCCGATCGCCATGAACAATTATCTGACTTTTGAGTACATTCCCGCGCCGCGGTCGATTTTTCGTGACATTCGGAAGTTGGAGCCGGGGCATTGCTTATGCTGGTCGGACGGTCAGAGTCGTATTCAATCGTACTGGAAATTGACGCCCGAAGAAAGGCCGTGGAGGATGGAGGAAGCGCAGGAACGGCTGACAGAACTCCTTCAGGATGCGGTGAAGCTCAGGCTGGTATCGGATGTGCCTTTGGGCGTTTTTCTGTCCGGGGGCATCGATTCCTCCATCGTCGTTTCGCAGATGGCGGGGCTGATGGATCGGCCGGTGAAGACTTTTTCCATTGGATTCAAGGAGTCGTCTTACGACGAGTTGCGGTATGCCAGGGCTGTGGCGCGTCAATACGGGACTGAGCATCACGAATTCACGGTAGAAGCGAAGGCGCTGGAGCTGACGGAGCGATTGATCGGGTACCTGGATGAGCCGTTCGGAGATTTTTCAATTTTTCCGACCTATCTTGTTTCCAAGATGGCGAGGGATTTCGTTACGGTCGCGCTTTCCGGGGATGGGGGAGATGAGCTGTTTGCCGGATACGACACGTATCGCGCGCACCGGTTCGACCGGCGGTTTTACCATTGGCTTCCGAGGGCCGTGAAAAGAATGGGTTTCGGGATGCTGGCCCGCCGGCTTCCGCCCACGGAGAAGAAGAAGGGCGCGATCAACAGTTTCAAGCGCTTCATCGAAGGGACGGAGCTGCCGAAATCGCTCCTCCACGCACGGTGGATGGTGTTCCTGAATGAGCAGGAGAGGAACACCCTTTTTACGGATGATCTGTTGGATGCTATTGGGAAAGAAGACCCGTACGATTTCATTCATCGGCACGGATCGCTTCCTCAAAATGTGGATGATATAACACGCACGGGTTATATCGACGTGAAAACGTATCTTGTCGACGATATCTTGGTTAAAGTGGATCGGATGTCGATGGCCACATCCCTGGAGGCTCGCGTTCCTTATCTGGATCATCGACTCGTGGAATTTGCTTTTTCCCTGCCTCCCGAGCTGAAGATGCATGGATTCAAAACGAAATATCTGCTTAAAAAAACGTTTTGGGACTGTCTACCCACAGAAGTCCAGCATCGGGACAAGCAGGGCTTCAGCATTCCGATTAAAAATTGGATCCGGGATGAACTCAAACCGATGATGCTCGACCTTTTGAGCGAGGAACGCATCCGGAGGCAGGGTTTCTTCCGGCCAGAATCCGTTTCAAGGTTCGTGGATGAACATTTGAGAGGCGTGGAGAATCACAGTCACAAACTATGGGCTTTGATGGTGTTCGAGCAGTGGTATGATTTGTATGGGAAGTGATGACAACGGCATTTTAGGAATCATTTACGGGAACCCTCAATGACAGAGGACAGCAAAGCAGGATCCGAAGGGATGATTTCCCGGATACGGGATTACTGGAACACGCGCATACATGATTTAGAGATCGTGCGCCATCCCGTGGGAACGCGAGGATTTTTCGACGACTTGGAAGAATACCGATTCGACAAGCTGGCGTATCTCCCGAAGGTCGTCGACTTTTCAGCGTATCGGGAGAAGAGAATCTTGGAAATCGGCTGCGGTGTGGGCATCGATTTAGTACGGTTTGCGCAGAATGGTGCAGATGTTGCGGGCGTTGATTTGTCGAAGACCGCCATAGACCTGGCGAAGAAAAATTTTACACATCACGGCCTGAAAGCCGACCTGCGCGAGATGGACGGGGAGGCTCTTCAGTTTCAGGATGATTTGTTCGACATGGTCTATGCTCATGGCGTGCTTCAGTACACGGCAGATGCGCGGAGAATGATCGATGAGGCATTCCGCGTACTCCGACCGGGCGGCGAGTTCATCGGCATGGTGTACAACAGGAAGGGCTGGCTGAATGTGATGTCCAAGTTCTTCAAGATCGAATTGGAGCACGAGGATGCGCCTGTGCTGAGGATGTACACGATCGGAGAGTTTAAAGAAATACTCTCCCAGTTTTCGCATGTCAGAATCACACCGGAGCGGTTTCCCGTGAAGTCTCTATTGCACGGAGGAATCAAGGGATTCCTGTACAACACGTTTTTTGTGGGCGTTTTCAATGCTATTCCGCGGTGCTTCGTTCGGAGGATGGGATGGCATATTATGGTCAGTGCGATTAAGTAAAACCTTTACGAAATGTAGATTGGATGATATGAAAAGGGATTTGAAAACGCTATCCGAAAATCAGTATGACATCCTCGTCATCGGCGGCGGTATATACGGTGCAACGATCGCCTACGACGCTGCACTGCGCGGTCTTTCGGTCGCGCTCATCGATAAGGGGGATTTTGGCGGCAGGACGTCCGGCAACAGTCTGAAAATTATACACGGAGGTCTGCGCTATCTGCAGAATTTCGACATTGTAAGGATGCGCGAATCGATTCGGGAGAGACGGACTCTGATGCGCATCGCTCCGCATCTCGTTCATCCGTTTCCCTGTGTGATGCCGACGTACGGCCATCTGATGAAGGGAAAAGAGGTCATGCGCATGGGGATGCTGATGAACGACATCATCAGCTTCGACCGAAACCGGTTGAGTGATCATGAAAAGTATATTCCCAGGGGAAGGGTGCTTTCCAAGGGCGAGTGTTTGCGTTTGGTGCCGGGCATCGACGACAGGGGCGTCACAGGAGGAGCTTTCTGGCATGATGCCCAGATGATTAATTCCGATAGGCTCATCCTGTCGTTCGTGCTCTCTGCGGTGAAGGAAGAGTCTCATGCGGCAAACTACGTGGAAGCCGTAGGATTTAACCAACAAAACGGTCGGATTGAGGGGATTGAAGCGAAGGATGTGCTGACAGGCGAACCGTTTCCTATTCGGAGCCGGCTTGTCATCAATGCCGGCGGAGGATGGATGGACAAGGTGTTGGGGCTGGCTGATGGTCGTCTGCGTACGGGGCACGCGAATCTCTCGACGGCCATGAATCTCGTCATCAAACGCGAGATCCTCCCGGGTTGTGCAGCAGGATTGACGAGCCGGATGCTGTATAAGCGGTCTGACGGAAAAGTCGTCCAGAAGAAACGCGTTCTGTTCATGGCACCCTGGCGACGATTTACTCTGGTGGGGACGTTTCACCGTCCCTACTCCGATGATCCCGATGCGCTACATGTGACGGAGGAGGAGGTGGAGAGATGCTTGAAGGAAGCGAACAGCGCTTATCCGGGAGCGCCGATCCAACGGGAAGATGTATCGTTCTTCCACAAGGGATTCCTTCCGATGGACGGCACGGACAGGAAATGGAATGAGGTACGCTTAACAAAACGGTATCGGATTTACGATCACAGTCAGGAAGACGGTGTGGAAGGCCTGATCACCGTTTCAGGAGTGAAGTATACGACGGCCAGGGACGTGGCTGAGAAAGTCGTGAATCTTGCGTTTAAGAAAATGGGGATGAATTCTACCCGATGCACATCGGATGAGCGACGCCTTGTCGGGGGTGAGATGGATGGATTCGAACCGTTCTTGAATCGGGCGACGGAAAATGCTCCTTACCGGTTGAAAGCCGATGTGTTGAGACGTCTGGTTATTAATTACGGTTCGGAGTATGGGCGGGTCCTGGAATATGCGAAGGAGGATTCGAATTGGATTCAAACGATACCCGGCTCATCCGAGGTGTTAAAGGCTGAAATCGTCCATGCGGTCCGAGAAGAAATGGCGCTTAGACTTTCAGATGTTATCCTGCGGCGAACGGATTTGGGGTCCGGGGGTCATCCGGGTGGTATCGCCTTGAAAGAAACGGCAACCGTCATGGCAGAAGAATTGAATTGGAGTAAAGACCGAGTGAGGAAGGAAATAGATGAAGTGAATGCCATCTATCGGCCCGTCAGTTAAAGGAATATCTTCAACAGGGAAGAAGCATTGTGGGAAAGAATTGCATGAGGGATCGATGAAACGCGCGTTGGTTACCGGAGCGACTGGGTATACGGGCGGAAGTCTCTGCCGCCGCCTCGTTCGAGAGGGATGGAAGGTGAAAGGGTTGGTCCTTCCGGGGCTGGATGCGTCGGGTTTAGAAAAACAGGGCGTCCAGGTCGTTGTGGGTGATCTTCGGAAGAAAGAGACTCTGACGCCGGCTGTCGATGGCGTGGATGTAGTCTATCACATCGCTGCGGTCTACAGGGAGGAGAACGTTCCAAAGCAGCTTTTCTGGGACGTGAATGTGGACGGAACGAAGAACGTACTTAAGGTCGCTCTCGAGGCGGGCGTGAAGCGGTTTGTCCACTGCAGCACCGTGGGTGTGCAGGGTGAGATTAAAAATCCTCCGGCTTCGGAAGAAGCCCCGTACAATCCCGGGGATTACTACCAGGAATCGAAGATGGAGGGGGAGCTTTTGGCGCTGGATTTTTTTCGGAGAGAGGGACTGCCGGGCGTTGTATTCCGCCCAGTGGGCATCTACGGGCCAGGGGACATGCGGTTTCTCAAGCTGTTCCGGTACATTTATAGCGGAAAATTCAGGATGTTCGGGTCGGGAGAGGTTTTGTACCACCTCACGTACATCGATGATTTGATCGACGGCATTCTGCTCGTGGGGGAAGTACCCGGCATCGAGGGAGAGGTCTTCACGCTCGCAGGCGGAGAATACACGACGCTGAATGTTCTCGTCCAGGCAATTGCGGATGTGCTGGGCGTGTCGCTCTCGCGGCGTCATTATCCGGTATGGCCGCTGTGGACGGCCGGGTTCTTGTGCGAACTTCTCTGCAGACCGTTCCGGATTCAGCCTCCCGTGTACCGGCGGCGGGTCGATTTTTTCATCAAGGACAGGGCGTTCGACATCCAAAAAGCGAAGAATCGGCTGGGCTATAAACCCAAGATCGATTTGAAGACCGGACTCCGGCGCACCGCTGAGTGGTACAAGAAAAACAACCTTCTGGACTGAGGTGTTCGATGGCAAAAGAGGAAACAATCGAGATTCAGAGGGAATTGTTTAAGGAGGGAAGCCGGCTGCAAAAGTATGAGGATTTGATTGTGGGCGAACGGGGCGTTTTCCGATTGTTGAAGTACGAACTCATCATCGGACTGACGAGTTGGGTCCCCGGGGCTTTGGGACTTGTTCTAAGGTCAAAACTCTATCCGCGT
>JBDRSZ010000288.1:0-9638 GCA_043824415.1 bacterium
GGCAGCAGCGTAAACCAGTGTCTGGCTCTTTTCACAATGACATTCTGAGGCCGTCCGTTCGGATCGAAAGCAGTCGAATAATCGTAATAAGCTACATTCTTGTGGTTGTACACATTCACGATTTCCAGAAAAACAGTCACGCTTCCCCGTGCCGTTATGAAATGCCGGTTGATGCGCACATCCAGTCGATGGTACGGCGGAAAACGGCTGTCGTTGTACGCTCCCATTTCTGTATTTTTACTCTGCAACTGGCTAAACACCAAATCCGTGTAAGGATAGCCTGTGTGGAACTGCCAGGCCACGTTGAACTGCCATTCCAAGGTCGGACGATATTTAACGTCCAAATAGAATGTATGGCGCTGATCAAAAATGCCCGGCAGTTCTTGTTGATACTGCTTCTCTCTCTCATCCACAACAATGCGCGATATGCGATCCCTCACAACCGAGAGCGTGTAACTCGCCCAGCACGCGAATTTCACACCGTATTCCTTTTTGGCATAGAATTCAATTCCCGCGGCTGTGGAACCGTCGTAATAAATTTGACACCGGTCCGACAACATCTCAGGAAAAAGATCGATCGACTGCTGCCAGTTCATATAATCAGGATGCAAATGGCTCAACTTCTTATAATAGCTTTCCAGTCGGAGTTGAATCCCATTCTTTAAAAAATGCTCAACGCCGATAACGCTGTGCTCCGCATATTCCGCTTGAGAAAAAGCTCTCTCGCCGTCCTGCACGTACAGTTCATGGATTCCCTGCGACTGATAAAAATGACCCCATCCGCCGCGAATATAAGTACGTTTCCCCAACGCGTAGACAATGTTCAAACGCGGACTGGTCAACCTCTCGTCGGTGTATGAGATGCGGTCGTACCGGAATCCGGTTTCCACCGTTAAAGGCCGGCCTATCCCGAATCGGTATGAGAAATAAGCGCCGGTTTTATGGCCGGAAGGCCCAATGACAACCTCGTTCGTGCTGAATCCGTAATTACTCCTGTTGTGATCGTTGTATATATGATTTTGCGGAACACTCAAGTAATCGTAGTAAGTATCAAGCTGCTTGTAATCAAACCCCCACTTCAGCGCATGACGATCCGAGACCTCCAGATCCCAATCCTGTTTCAGATCATACGATTGAAAATCTCTCTCGTCCGATACCGAATAGAATAAGTCCTGAGTTTTATCGTATCGACCCAAAGTCATGCGTTTTTGCTCCACTCTGCCCATCGCCACAACCGTCTGTACGAACATCCTGGGATGCAAAACCGATTGGAGTCTCAGCCAGATGTAAGAATTTCCATAACCGTTATCGACTTTCGCTCCGTTGTCATCCACGAGTGAAATCCTGTCGTTCGCATGGAGCACATTCACCGAAAGGGTGTGTTTATTGCTCAATCGATACTGCCATTTGCCCAAAACATCATAATAGTACGGCAACGGGATATCTTCCTTCGCGCCGATAAGCTTCATTATCAAATCAAAATATCCGCGACGCACGGATACCAGCCACGACCCCTTATCGCCAGACAAAGATCCCTGCGCCAGAAAACGCGCATTCATAAAACTCATGCCCATGGAAAAGTTTTTATCATTGGGCTGGACTCTCTTCGATTCGATATTGAAGACGCCGCTCAAGCGGTCCCCGTATTCGGCCGTAAACGCCCCGGCCATCAAATCGATGCCGCCGATAGCAGCCGCATCGATGATGCTCAACGCGCCGCCGTAAATATATTTCATGTGGAACGGTTCATACAGCTCGAGTCCGTCCATCAGAACCAGGATTTGATCGTGTCCTCCGCCCCGTACGTTAAATCTGGCGGAAAAATCGTTCGCCGAAAGTCCCGGAAGCCGCCTGACGGCCCAGTAAATGTCATCCCCGAACTGGGGAATCGTTTCAATGTCGTTCCGAGTCAGCGTCTGTCGCACACCAGGCGTCCATCCCATGATGCCGAAATGACTCGGAGTGACCGTGATTTGCTTCATTTTGAGGGGCTTCATCTTCATCCGGAGATCGTATTGAACATCTATTTTTTCAGTAACGGCAATATTACGGATGGTTTCAGTCTCATAGCCGATATACCTGCATTCCAAATCATAGCTCCCGCTGGGGATGTTCGAAATGACGAATCCTCCGTCCTCGTCGGTGGACGTTCCGATGTACGTCCCCGTCAAAAACACATCGGCTCCCATCAGATATGCCTTCGATGACTCATCCATCACGCGGCCATGTATGGAGTTTATTTGTGCGCCGTCCAATTTTTTTTCGTATATGACAATCCATTTATCAGGCTGGATTTTATAGGAAAGCGCACACCGTTCGGTTATCTTCTGAAGCGCCTTCTCCAAAGATAATTTCTGGAAACGACAGGTTACCATTTTCCCATCCACGATGGCATCGTTGTACACAAATTTTGCATCGGTCTGTTTTGTCACTTCCTCTAAAACTGTGCGAAGGGGCTGATTTTTACAGTCCAGCGTCACAGTCGAATCTTTTGCGGAGGGCTGAGAAAAGATGAAGTGCGACTGATAAAACAAACTCATCAGCAGAAGCACACTGCTAAATCGGAAGCGGAACATCCGTTGATATCCTATTCCTCGTTCGTAAGAACGTATCTGCCCGATTCAAACGTAAAACGAATATGCAGAGTGAGGCAAATGGAGGACAGTATCTCTTCGATGGGTGCATTCTCAAAATCGGCTGTCATTGTCATGCTGACCATATCAGGATGGGCAAGTTCAATCGTCACATCATAAGTTCTCCCCAACTCGGACACAATCTCCGCAAGCGGACTCTTCTTGAAAACGAATTGTCCTTTCAGCCATCCGAGCAGATGTTCTGAATCCACGGACTCCGGAGGTTCCGGAGGACGGCGGCCAACGACAGCGCTCATGTGTCCTTGCGTCAATTCGACGGGATTGTCATCGTCTTTGACGGAGGCAAACATCACGCGTCCTTCCTTCACGACAACTCGAGTCTTGCCGTCACGCGACCAGACATTGAATTGCGTGCCTAAAACCGTCGTTATCGCTTGTTCCGTCTTCACAGTAAAGGGTCCGTCCCCTGGAGCAACGATAAAAAATCCTTCGCCCATGAGCGTCACCCGTCTCTGCTTGCCGGAAAAAGTATTCGAATAACGGATTTGGCTGCCGCTGTTCAAACGAACGTGCGTGCCGTCGGGCAGGTCGAGTGTTTCTGTCTGTTTGTTCTGAGTGACAACCGTATGGTAGGAAGACCGGAAAAGTCCGTACTTCCACAATGCCAAGCTGAAGGACAAGACCACAAGAACGGCGAGAGATACCATGGCCGGAGCGAAACGGGACTTTAAAAAATCAGCGAAAAAATCGGAGAGGTTCCCGAACATCGAAAAGGATGCCTTTTCTCTCCTGTCCGAAAGCGTTCTTTCAAACCGCGACCATGCCCGATCGATATCGACATTCAGAGACAGTTCTGGGCTTCTTTGCTGCTCCCACGTCTCTGCCAGTCGATTGAAATACTCTCGGTTCTCCGATGATTGTTCGAGCCATGCATCCAACCTCTCCTGCTCTGCCGCGGAGATTTCATTCGCTATGGCGCGAACGCAAAGTTGGAAATACGGCGAATTATCCATCTCTTGAATCCCCTATGCGTCTCTATATCATTAGACGGTTTTCAAACGAAAAACCCTTTTTTAAAATGCAAGGATATTTTTTTTCCTCATGTATATCCACCCGTTTATGTTCTGAAAAAAGCGCTACGCTAAGCCGTCCCGTAAAAAGCGCAGCGCCTTTCCGATACGGCTCTCGACCGTCTTGATCGAAATGCGGCACACGCGGGCGATTTCAGCATAGGTTAATCCTTCAAAACGGCTGAGAATAAATGCTGCACGAAGATTCTCGGGAAGACGATCGATGGCGAATTCGATGTCAATACGCAGTTCTTCAGAATCATCGGATGCAGATCGATAACGTGCCTTCTGCTTGGAAACATATTTGGAATCATGCGTTTTTCTTCGATAATAATCGACGATCAAATTGCTGGCCATCCGATACAGGTAGGCCTTCAATGATTTACGTATCGTGTGCCTTTGCCTGATTTCCCACAGTCGAGTAAAAACTTCCTGCGTCAAATCCTCAGCGCATTCGATCGACCGCGTCCGAATCCACACGAACCGATGAAGTCGTTCATAGTACCGGTAATACATAACCTTGAATGCAGACAAATCGGAATCTTTGATAGCATTCATCAATTCTGCATCAGAATATGAAGTATAGTCCGCCATCGGGAGGTTCATTCCAATGCTTGCGACAAATCAGGTCAATGATAAATGTTAAATAATAGAAAATTTGGTTGAAAATTCAAAGGGAAAAATACAGCGGTGGGATAGTGAACTTTAATGCTGATTTTGTTCGATTTTAATTTAAGTTCGCGCGAAAGAGAACTGGCGCATATAAAAAAGCAAGGTTAGCATCGCAGTGGATGACAAGACAGACCGTCCGATTGAACGGCAGGAGTGTATCCATTTTTTAACGTAGACGGGATCACTGCATCGGAGAGAAAAGACCGAATCCGTTCACCAAACCAATACCTTATACTCTTTAAACAACGACCGGAAATAGAGCCTGTAAAACCTTCTCGTTGCCACGCTGCGGGGGACGGATTCTTCAATCTTTGATGCTCTCGTTCTTGGTCGGTCTTGATAGATATAGACTTCAACAAAATCGAAGTGTATGTCATCCAGCAACCGGATGGTATCAGAAAACTCTTCATCGGTCTCGCTCGGAAAGCCCACCATAATCTGCGTATTTAATCGGATCTCTGGAAATTCATTGTTCATCGTAAGAATCGTTCTTTTGAAATCATCCACGCTGTATCTTCTTTTCATCAGACGCAGTATCCTGTCATTCCCCGACTGAACAGCTGCACCAAGGTATGATATTTTCCCACTCCGGAAAATTTCCCAAAGATCGGGCATCATCTCAATCAAGTACCTAGGATGGACATTCCGCAGCATAATCTTGTACTCACCATCCCGCTTCACCATTTCTTCCAGTAACGTCGCCAAGGTGATTCCATAGTCTCTTCCATAGGCACCAAGGTCAGTCGCGATCAGGGCAAAGTCCGTGTATCCATTCGCCAGGCCCTCGTCGAATTCCTCAATGACTGCGCTCAGGGGTTTGCTCCTCAGCTTCCCCCGGGAAAATTTCACTCCACAATAAGAACACGCGTCCAAACAACCGGTAGATACTTTGATATAATAGGTCTGAGGATTGAACACAGTGTTTCCATTCTTCGGCCACGCATAAAGCAGTCTAGTCAGCAGCTTTAAAACAAATACAGGATTGACCATTTCGGACAGACTCGGAAAGCGCCAGACATTTGTCCGGGGTATCAGATGGTTCGCACGCGTGGCAGTCTTTATTCGCTTTTCTCCGATGATGTCGGGAAGCTTCTCCACTTCGTCCGACCCAAAAGTGATCCCATCGTACACCTCATCGAGCCGTTCTTTGTTGATTTTCGAAAGGCATCCACAGACGATGAGCTCCGCAGAGGATTTTTTATTCTCTTTAATTCGATTGATGATTTTTATCGATCCATCCTGGCTGTCCTTCGTCAACCCGCACGTGTTAAAAAGGATGACATCCGCATCTTCATATTTGTCGGTCACAATCCAGCCGTTCTTCATGAAGAATCCCTGCATCATCGCACCGTCAATGCGGTTCTCCGGACAGCCGTTCGTCATCACACAGACCGTCTTGCCATTCTTCATATCAGTCATCCCCCGACAAATGAATTCCTCTGACGTACACGGTATACATAGACTCCCTCTATTCACCAAAGGGGTAAAAATGGACACAATCCCCCTCGACAACTGCCGACGCATTCGTCATCGGAACCATTACCGAGCGGGCTTGAGACGGCTTCAAGAATGTCAATTCTGGAGGATTCTGTATCGGTGAGATCGATCCATTCTCCTCCCTAAGGCTGTTTTGCTAAGAAAAGAATAGCACGGTGAAGTGCCGAGAATCCATATGCAAATAATATACCGCCGCTATTCTTTTTAACGACGTCCGACTATAATCCATTAATATTTCAGAATTAGGAAAGGTGTCCGAATACCGCACAGGAGATTTTATTTATATGGAATCAAACCATGTGGTCGAAATCCGCCTGTCCGGTTTCCCATCAATACTCGCAATCCAAGAAGTCGCTAAAAAGGGGAATCGAAACGGTTCAAATTGGAGAAGCGGGGAAATACAATGAATGATCGTCTCAGGAAAGTAAAGGCTTTGATGCAGCCAATTGTCCGCAAGCGCCGTCAATATCGTCTCCGCGGCTGAGGCGCAGGGTGACGGGAGCGCACAAATAGCGGATGGATTCTGCGAATGTCTGAATGTGCGCTTCGTCGGGACGGGCAAAGGCATCCGTGGTTCGGTTGTATGCGATGAGATTCACCTTGCAGGGAATGCCCTTTAAAAGTGTTAACAATCGATGAGCATCCTGCCGGGTATCGTTCTCGCCCCGCAGAAGGACGTATTCGAACGTCAGCCTTTTCCGCTGTTTTACCGTGTACGTTTTACAGGCTTCAAGAAGAGCACGCAATGGATACTTTTTGTTCACAGGCATGAGCCGTGATCGCTGAATATCTGTCGTGGCGTTCAGCGAAATAGCAAGCTTGAAAGGACGGCCTTCTTCCGCGTACCTGAAAATCTGGGGAACGATACCTGCTGTCGAAATCGTGATCTTGCGATGGCTGATGGCCACTCCCTCCGGGTCGTTGATGATGGAGAGGGCTTTCACAACGTTCTCATAATTTAAAAAAGGCTCCCCCATGCCCATGACAACCACATTCGTGGATTTTTCCCCAACCTGCCGCTGAATGGCGAGAACCTGATCGACGATTTCGTGCGGCTCAAGATTTCGAAAAAATCCCATCACACCCGTTGCACAGAAAGTACATCCCAGACTGCAGCCCACCTGACTCGAAATGCATACAGTCCTTCGTTTTCCATCCGGAATAAAAACCGATTCCATCCGAAGTCCGTCTTCAAGCTCCCACAGGAATTTCTGCGTCTGCGATTGAGATGATGTCATCGAATGCACGAGCTTCAGAGAACTGATAACAGCAATTTGATCGAGCCGATTGCGGAGATCGCGCGAAATATTCGTCATGCCGTCGAAGGATGTCAATCCTTTGCCGTAAATCCACGCCCAAATCTGCGAGGATCGAAATGACTTTTCTCCAATATCGGCGATGAAATCGTCGAGTTCCTTCCGGGAAAGACCTTTTAAGTTGACTTTATTCAACGCTACTTCGCTTTTAAAACGACCAGGGTAAGATCATCGGACTGGAGAAATCCGTGTGTAAAGTCGATCACCTCTTCGAGGATAAAATCGAGGATTTCCTGGGCCGATAAATGAACGGTGCGTTCCGTCGCTCGGAGCAATCGGTGTTCGCCGAACTCTTCATCGTGAGAATTGAGGGCTTCGGTGATGCCATCCGTGTATAAAACCAGGGAATCCCCCTTCTTCAAACGGATTCGTTTAGTATCGTAAAGCGCCCCTTCCATCACACCGATGATCACTCCCCCTTCTTTAAGCATCGTGTGCCCTCCTCCATCACGACAAAGAATGGGGTAATTATGGCCGGCGTTGGTATACTCCAACGAAAGATTCTGGGTATTCAAAACACCGTAAAAGAAAGTTGCAAATTTCTCGGACGATGTCGTTTGACTGATGTGGATGTTCACCTGCTGGACGACTTCACGGGTATTGCGAGCGCGAATCGCGGATATCCGAAGCGCCGCTTGAAGGTTGGACATCAGGAGTGCTGCAGGAATCCCCTTTCCCGCAATATCACCGATAGCAATACCGATTTTATTCTCATCCAGTGGAATGAAATCGTAATAATCACCCCCCACTTCCTTCGAAGGAAGGTTATATCCCGCCAGTTCAAAACGCTCTCCCGAAGGGCAGTGCCTGGGAAGCAGATTTCTCTGTATCTCACGAGCAAGACCCAACTCTTCTTCCATGCGCTGTTTTTCAAGCATTTCCTGATGCAGTCGAGCGTTCTCCAATGCAATCGCTGCCTGGTTGGACAGAACAGACAGTATCGTCATTTCCTCGGTGGTGTAACTCGTCTTCGTGATTTTTTCACCCAAAAGGAGAATCCCCACCATACTCCCCCGATAAATGAGAGGAATTAATAAAAACGTATTCAACGTTTTCAATTTTTCAAGACCCTTTTGATCATTTGTCCTGACACACAATTCATCAAAACCGATGGGTTCGTTCTCCTCTTTTAAAACCCGAATCCATTCTTCTTTATGGTTGAAAAATGACCGCTCTTCCGCTCTGTGGAGCGTGAAATTCCCCTCGCTGTTGGCGATCAAAAGCTCTGCCTGTTCCAGAAACATGGATTCCTGGAGTGAGGACGTCATTTTCTGCTGGAGGGCGGTCACGTCAAGTGTCGTTAAAATATCGCGGCTCAGGTTTTGAAGCACGTTCCGGAAATCCAGCCGATCCCGCATAAAAATTTTCTCAATAAGCCTCTCAATGCCTCCCAGAATCGGCTGGAAAAAAAGAAGGGCAAAAATAATGAAGATGATTTCCAGGATTGGAATCTCGACACTCAAGATGTGCGAGACGAGTCTTTTCCCCTGACTGTATATAAGAAGATAAATGCCGATGAGAATGGCGGACGCAAAAGAAAAAATCAACCCGCGCCGGATGATAAGCCGAATATCCAAAAACTGATACCGAATGATAGCCCATGCAATCGATCCGGCTCCGATAAGAAGTGCGACTGAAATGAGAAGATGGGTCACGATCTTGCTCGTATGAAGAATATTCAGATGGGGAAAGAGAAACGCGATGGCATAAAGACCCACGCTGGCACGAATTCCCCAAAGCACCAAGCCCACCTGTCTCTTCATACGGGAACTTTGAAGACCATGATACCCCCATACCATGAAACCGATGGCTGCGATAATGTATATGAGATTCACAAGTGCGAAGAGATTCGTATGAAATTCATACATCAGACTCATCGTCGACAGCAACAGGTTTATAAGAATCGTGACCGGCTGAATGAGTATACCGAACCGTTCGGAAAGGGCTTCAAGATCGATGATCATACGAATCTGTTCTGGAGACGAAAAACCAAGAACGATGAAAAAGTGGAGCACATGGGGAAGGAAGATGAGGGCCACGACGAAGGACTTCCGCTTTGCCCATCGAACTTCCTTCGGGAAAACCAAAGAGAACAGGAGCATCTGAGGAAAGAAGAATTCCCAGACGAGAAAAATCTTTCGAAAAGGCTCAAGGGCGGCATTCGTTTCGGGAGCAGCCTGCAGGAGGAGACCGAAGGCTCCAAAGATCGAACCCATTCCCGCGAAAAACATCATCACGCCGGTGATTCGGTTGATCCGCTGCTTCGCGTTCTCTTTGATGATAATCAACCCGAGCAAGATGATGATGACACCCAGAGTAAGATAGAGAAGGGATGTCGCGTAAGCGATCGTCACGTCTTCGTGCCCTTCTTTTTTAAGACAAAGGCAACGGTAGTTCCCTCTGGTGAAAACGAATATCGAACCTCATCCATCAAAGTTTTCAGGATAAAAATACCCCGTCCGCTTTCTTTCATCAGGTTGTCTGGTTCC
>JBDRSZ010000289.1:0-2869 GCA_043824415.1 bacterium
TGCCAGTGCTGTTCTTGAAATGATCAAACGCAGTGGCGATGGAAACATGCGCCTTGTGGACCAATTGAATCGCGCTTTAACAGCTTTTTCGGAGCGTAATATATTTTCTCTTTATATCAAGATCCACGGTGCTTCTCCCAAACAGCAAAGCCGTCTGCATGACACCCTGCGCGCGCTGGTCCGCTTTCAATCCGCCGCCGAAACCAATACACCCATTGTACTTTCAAGAGAAGAAGGCAAAGAGGCTTCTTTCCCATTGGTGTGCAATGAAACCGGTATGCCGGATATTACCCTGACCTTACTGGCGGTGGCCAATAACTTAAAACCGCAGGTCACAAAGCTTTTAGTGGATAAAGTGGCCAAATCGAAGTTGAAAGATCGCTATGTGAGCATCTACAATGCCATTTTTTCGATTGAGAAGCTGAAAGAAAAGCTGGTGAAACCACCGATTGAGGTCAACAATGTGCTCTGGCTCATGTCGGACCGGGAAAAAGAAGACGTTACCAAGGAAAAAGCCGCGGTGGCCCAGTTTGCCATCAAAGAAGCCGGCGGATCACCCCAAATGGCCGCAAAAGTTTTAAAGAGCGTTTATGGCAATGATTATGAGAAAATCGATTCAACCCATTTGGGTGAACGGCTTCACCTTTCCTCAGGCCTTTTAACTTCGGTTCAGAAAGCGCCGGATAATCAACAGTTGGAGAAAGAAATTGTCAACAATATTGAAACCCGCCTTGAAGAAGTCCACGACAAAGTAATCGATGACCTGTTTGCCCGGGAGGAAATGGTTGAAACCGCGACCGGCAGAAAGACAGGGGTGCTGGCCAACTTGCATAAAACGCTGCTGGAGGCCGTTACCTTCTGAAAACGCAGAATTGAAACCAAGCGCAAGATGAGAAACATCGTCTATCGCGCCATCAATTTCAGCCTGCAGGATTTTGAGACGCTGGCCAAGGACTTTGATATTTCTATTGAGGAAGCGCGGAATCTGATTGAATTACTCAAAGAATGTTTTGATGATAAAGGTCATTTCATGAGGGGCACCTTTGCCAGAATTCTGCCGGAATTTTCTCGTTACGAACGTAAGATTTTTGAATTCCTGTGGCACTACCTGAGGGAATATATTCAACAAAAAGATCGGTCATCCTATTTAAATTCCTTGCAATTGCTAATAGCAAAAATGCAGAACCCTAAAAGAGCGGTAAAAATCCTGCTGTCCGATTTTTATAAAAACGTTAAAGGCATCATTTTTTCGGATTCAAAAGTCCTGATGCTTTGCAGCCTTCTTATTCGAAAGTACCATAAAGAGCTTGTCAATATGGAAATTACGCCGGAAGATGTGCTTGATGTCAAAGAGGGACTGGAGCTCGGGGTGGCCAAGTATACCGCCTGGAAAATTGATAAAGACCAGCGTGATTTTTTTGAAAAGATACAAACCATCCACAAACAGCTTGTCAAAGGAATGGGTCCTGATTCGACAGAAAGCTCTAAACTGCCGCTGTCGTTTCTTTTTTCGCTGGAACGCGAGGCTTATATCCTTTTATCTCTGGTGGGGGGAACCACGGCCCGTTCGATTTTGTTAAGCGCGCTAAAAGAGTATGGTGATCCGGAATCGATAATCTATAAGGGCAGGGAAACAGAGAAAAATTTCGGTTTATTACTTCAAAATCTCAGAATCGTTATTCGTGGTTTGGGACGTATCGGCGAATCGGAAGATTTAACTTCTCTGGAGGAAGTTAAGGAGAAGCTGGCCGGTCTCGCCGCACTCAGTAATTCAGAGCGTTATAAAGCGGCGGCCCTGCGGCTCGCAGAATGGATCGAATCCGCTCGAGAACGAATCCTTAGCCAAGAATAGCATTTTGGGGGGGACGGCAGGATGGCGGTTGAGTTTTTTAATGATATCTTTTGCGGCGAGGTATTTCGTTAAATTTGAGAGTGATCAAGGCAAGGCTTAAACCAAACCATGAAGAGGATAGCGGACAATGGATATTAAAGAATGGCTGGGTGACCTGATCACCATCAAGGTGGATTACGATAAGTGCAAGGGGCATGGCGAGTGCGCCCATGCCTGTCCGTCCGGCGTGTATGAGCTGAAAGATGGTAAAACCGTGGCAACCCATATTTTTGACTGCATTGAATGCTGCACTTGTATCGAGGTATGCCCGGAACATGCGATTGAACACAGCTCATGTGAAGAACACCATTGACAATTTCAGGCATTTTAGTATTCTTCTGGCTAATCCCTTTTATCATTCGACTTTTTTCCTCTTCGAAGGGGTTGTCATCAAAAAGCACTTCAACTTATTCAACCAAACCGTTCCGCCAATGAAAGGAAAAAGATTATGAATCAAAAGTTTATCGATCTATATGATGCGTACCTGCAGGAGCATTTGGATCGGCGCGATTTTTTCAAGCGCCTGACGGTTCTGGCTGGAAGTGTTGCGGCAGCCAACGCGATACTGCTGTTGTTGGAAAACAGCAGCGCCCGGGCCGAAATCGTTCCCAAAGATGATCCTCGCCTGGAATCAGCCGATATCACCTATCCGGGCGCCACCGGTCAGGTTCAGGGCTACCTGGCAATGCCCAAAGGGGCTGCCAAACTCCCGGGGGTGGTCGTCATCCATGAAAACAGAGGTCTTAATCCCCACATCGAAGATGTTGCCCGGCGCGTGGCCCTGGAGGGGTATCTGGCAATAGCTCCCGACGCGTTATCCCCGGTCGACGGCACGCCGGACGACCCTGACAAAGCGCGCGACCTTATCGGAAAACTGGATGACAAATCGACCCAAGAAAATTATTTTGCCGCGGTAACGTTTTTAAAGACGCACCCGGCATCCACCGGTAAGGTGGGAGTTATCGGATTCTGCTGGGG
>JBDRSZ010000290.1:0-27790 GCA_043824415.1 bacterium
CTCCCAAGCGTATCAGCAGGTACTGCTCCGCAGCGAACAGTTGGATGCCGAATCCATGGGCGCGGCGTCTTATCTTGTAGGCTACGCGTATTTTAAAGCGGGGGAGTATGAAAAGGCACTCAGCGTTTTGGGAAGGATTGATTCCGGGACGACTTATTTCTTCCCTGCCCTGTATATGTCGGCTGCTTGTTATTCTAACACCGGAAATGACGATCTCGCCCTGTCGATTTACAACCGGCTGATCGATGAAAAGAGCAAGGGGAATAGAGATCCAGTCTTCTCCCAGCTAAGAAACAACGCTCTTTTAAAATTGGGATTGATCTATTATGAAAGAGGAGAGAACAATGTCGCCGTTGGGTTTCTCAATCGTGTGGCGAAG
Organism: bacterium; assembly: GCA_043824415.1. Lineage (GTDB taxonomy): Bacteria > Zhuqueibacterota > QNDG01 > QNDG01 > DSAB01 > JBDRSZ01. Next base: position 380 of record JBDRSZ010000290.1, read on the forward strand.
GATTTTGAGTTTTATGATTTGAGTGTGATGGGAAGGGCCTGGAGCGCCTATCGGAGCGGCAGGCCGGCGGAGGCTCTGCGGAATGTGCAGTGGCTGCTGCGCAATTCGATGGCCTCGAATTACCTGTACGAAGCGAAGGTTTTGGCCGCGAACTCGAAACAACTCTTGGGACATTCGGAAGAAGCGATCGATGATTTAAAACAAGTATTTCGTCTTCAAAATCGTTTGGACCCGGCGGGAGTTTATCCTCCGGGCAAGGATGGCATCTTGGATAATCCTCGGGGGCTGGAGGAGTTCGAATCGGGATTTATTGATAATGGAGACCAGAATATTCTCGCGGAGATTGAACAGATCCGTCGATTTTTACAGGGCGCGGATGTGAGATCGGAAGACGTTTCAGGCCAAGGGGGCGGAAGAAGAGATGTTTCCGAGACATCGAAGACGCTTACGGAGAAGATCGACATGCTGGACCAGCTGGAAGCACAGGCGAGAGAAAGCGAAGATAAATCTCTTCTTGAAGGAATTCGGCGTCTGCGGAGTGATCTGATTAATACGCTCCGGGACCACAACGGAAAAAGACCTGACATGACCGTCGATCCGGAGGAAGATCCTATCATTCGCCGGATGGGCATGTCGGAATATCTCAAGTATCTGTTCAACACGATGCTCCTGCAAGCTGTGAGGGAAAAGGAACAGACGAAGAGGAGTATTCAGGAGGCGGGCGACCTTTTGGCGGAGGCTCAGAATCGGGGTGAGTTTGACCTGACCATTCGGATGGATATCAAAAGGGATGAGTTGGAGTATTATTACGGGAAGTTGAACCAGTATGAAGTCTGGTTGAGGGAGAATTTTCCGAAGGAATTCCGCGTGGAATTGGATCAATGGGCGGCATTCAGCGGGTACGGGATCAGCAACATCAATTTTTCCAGGATTAAGGATGCTGATATGCGCATCGCTCGGATCTCGAATACAATCGACGCATTGGATCGCGTGTTTAAAACAAAGCGGGACGATCTGGAATTGCGCATCAAGGGGCTGCTGAGTGATGTGGCGAAGATTGAAGAACGGATGCGTCAGGAAGCTGAGAGAAAAGAACAGCTGGAAAAGGAACAGTTTTTCAAGTCGGAATATTTTGAGAGGCAGCGCCAGGAGTCGAAAGCGGGTAAAATTCTGGAGAGCGCGAAGTCGGAGAAAAAGGGCAAGGAATGATCCGGAGGATGGTATATCGGGTGGGAGTGGTTGGGTTGTGGATATGTTCGGCAGTCTCGGGTTTTGGCCAGACCGCGCGAACGCGTATCGATTCCACCTTCTGGATGCTTTCGCTCCCGGAGATTCAGAGCTACAGAGCCTATTACGTCCAGGAACTGGAAGCCCTTCAGGAAGAAAAGAGGAATTTAATCGAAAGAGGGACTGAGGACGGCGAGCGTCTTTTGAAGATGCAGCCTGCCGCCGAAACGGTCGATGAAATTCTCATTCGCTTAGCCGATCTTTATTATTACAAAGAGAAAGAAGATTATTTTAACCGCATGAAATCCTACGATGATTTGCTGGCGGCCAGCGCGCGTGGAGAAGCAGCTGAACTCCCCGATGAACCACGATTGAATTGCAAGCGTTCCTTGGAGATATACCAGCGAATCATCGATGAATTTCCCCAGAGCGAGTTGGTGGACGATGCGATTTATACGAAAGGTTTTCTTTTCGAGGAGATGGGACAATCCGAGAAAGCGAATCAGATTTACGTCCATCTGATCGACGCGTACCCCGAGAGTCCATACGTACCCGAAGCTTATATGAGAATGGGAGAACAGTGCTTCAATCCTCCGTTAAACGATCTTCAGAAGGCAATCACGTTTTACAATCAAGTCCTGAACTATCGGAACAGCTCCCGTTATGATGAAGCGCTCTACAAGTTGGGGTGGAGCTATTACCGGTTGAGTCAGTATCCGGAAGCTATCAGTTACTTTACGACACTGGTCGAGAATTCGAAGGCTGTGGAGAAGTACGATCCTGTGGGTGCGACGATGCGAACGGATTTGAGTGACGAAGCTTTGGAGTACATCGCCATCAGTTTTATCGACTTTGGCGGTCCGGATCGTGCACGAGATTATTTGGCCAGCATTCAAGATCCGCTATGGGGTGCGGATGTTTTGGAGAAGTTGGGGGATGTGTATATGCAGGAAAAAGAGGACTACCCCAATGCGATTGCTGCGTACGAAAAGTTGATTGATTTATCGCCCTCTTCTCACGAGGCTCCCGAGATTCAGAAGAAGATCGTCGATTGTTACAGCGCCGTGAACGACGAGGCCGACGCATTCAATGCACGGCAGAGCCTGTTTGAGAATTATCGGGCCAATGGTGTCTGGTGGAGCGAGACGGCGGATGAGAAAGCCAAGCTGAGAGCGTATCGGTTGACGGAACAAGCGTTGAGGGAGAATTTCAACGCCATCGTGAAGAAGGCGGAGGCATCCGCAGACCGGGGGATTTACGAACAGGCTGCCGAGGTCGGCCGAACGTATTTAGAATCGTTCCCCGAGGATCTTTACGCCTATATGATCCGCTGGAACATCGGACTGATTTTAGATACGAAACTCCACCAATATAAAGAGGCGCTCCAGGAATATCTGACCATCAGCATGGTATACAACGAAGAGCATTACAAGGCATTTGCCCGGGAAAAAGGACTCGCCACGATTATGGATGCATCGGAGAATGCGATCGTTGTGGGGGATTCATTGGTCAAGCAAGAGGAGAGACAATCCGGGAAGACGACGGGGCGACAGGCCGAGGCTGACACGGGAGAGTCGATTCCGCTGTCGACAGCCGAGAATTGGCTTGGGATGGCCTATGACAATTACATCAAACTCTTTCCGTTTGAAAAGAACACGCCCACGGTTCTTGCCAACGCGGGTGCTCTGTACTACACACACAACCTGTTCAATGAGGCGTTGAAGTATTTTAAAACTTTGACCAAATATTTCCCAAACAGCGATCAGATTCCGAATGTGCAGTACTCGATCTTAGAAAGCTATTTCGGGAAGAAGGACTATGAGAGTGCGGAAATTTTAGCCAAAAAAATCATCGCCGAGGGATCTTCGGAGGAGTTCAAGAAGAGAGCCGAAAAACGGCTGGGTGAAGCGATCTTCTTTCGAGCCCAAGCGCTTGCGGACGAAGGCAAAGCCTCTGAAGCCGCTGACGAATTCTATCGAATGGCCCTGGAGGGACGTTCCGTCGAATTCGTCGACCGCGCCCTCTACAACGCAGGGAGAGAATATGAAAAGGCCGGCAAGTACGATTTGGCCATCCGGTCCTACGAGATGCTGCGGGTCTCCCATAGCGGTTCTTCGCTCATGCCGGATGCAATGAACAACCTCGCCTTCGATTATGGAGAGGTTGGGGAATTTGGAAAATGCGCTGAAAGGTACGAGGCGCTGGCCGCTCTGCTGCCGCAGGGCGATAGAGCCAAGGACGCGCTCTACAACGCTTTTCTCTTTTATGAGAAAGCCGGGAATTGGAAGAAAGCCGTCGAAGTCGGTCGGTCTTATGCCGCTCAGTATCCCGGAGCGGAGGATGCCCCGAGGATTGTCATGAGGGTAGGGGAATATTCTCTGCGTTCGGAGGATACGGAGAATACCGTCGCTATTTTTTCCGATGTCGCGGAGCGGTTTCCTGATTCTCCTCTGGGCGTTGAAGCCTACTTTAAACTGGGCAAGTATTATTTTGATCGTGGGATTTTCGATGAAGCGGAGCAGGCCTTTCAGAAAGCCTTCTCGAAGAGCGAAAACCTGAAAAGTCGGGATTTGGACGAGAATGCGTTCTACGCCGCAGAAGGATTGTTTTTAGCAAATCGGCTTTTACATAAGAAGTTTGAGAGCGTCGCATCCCCTGGTCTTGAAAAATCATCGAATCGTTCACTGGAACAGAAGCAGACGCTTCTCCGACAGCTCGTCGATCAATACACGAAAGTGGTTTCGTACGGTACGCATCGACTGCCGGAATCGATTTTCCGCATCGGGAATGCGTACGAGCAATTTGCATACGCATGGGCGAATCAGGAGATACCGCCCATGGATGCGACCGCCCGGGCGGTGAAGGGGAAAGGGATCAACGAGCGGACGACAGAAATATTCGAGGAAGCGTACACGGCCTACCGGAAATCGGTCGGAGTGTTGGAAAGGATGCTGGGAAAAACAGTGTCTTCTGAGACGGGGGGAACGCCCTCTTCTTCGAATTCGGGTGACAGCCTTGCAGTTTTGACGGCGGCATGGCTGGACTCTGCAAAAGTGAAAGTATCGGAAACGCTCTACAGAATGGCTGAAATCAATTCCGAATCCGTGGATCGTCTCCTCCAAGCTCCCATTCCCGCCGACCTGAGCGGGATGGCCAGATTGGAATATCGCAGCCAGGTCCTTGTCCGCGCGATCAAACCTCTTTTGGATGTTGTGGTCGCAACGCACCGACGAAATTTACTGGTCGCTGACAGCCTTTTACTCAGGGATGCATGGATCGAAGCTTCGCGTGGGAAGATACTGACATCTTTAAATCTTATGGCGAGGGAATACGGGCAACTGTCCTTCGATGCGTTGGACGCGTATAAGAGGCAGGTTTCTCTTTACCGGAGAACGACAATGAACGAGGGGAGAGATGCTCCGGAAGGGCTTGTCAACTCGGTGGCCAATCTGATCGAGCTGTCGAAATCTTACGCTCAAGCGACGGTGTTTTTTTATAAAGAGGCTGTGGAGAAGGCCGTGGAGATCGGAATGGAGCCTTCCGGAATCGTCCAATCTCAGGACGATGCGGTTCGGTACACACTCCGGAATGCAGATTCGTTGGAAGTTTTGATCGACGCCGCGCTGAAAGATCAGGCTGAAGCCGAGAGCCTGTTCAAAACGAAAGGGGAGCTTCGGTACGAGGAAGTCCTTGCTTCGTTCGAGGACAATGTCTATTTTCTGAAGGAAAACTTGAAAACGATTTTAGATTTGGCTTACAAGACGGAACAGGAATATGCGTCGCCCAGTCCGTTGGGAGGGTGGATCTCCGCACGGTTGGTGAGAATGGATCCAGAGACCTATGCGGAGTCGCTGAATATTCCGATAGAGGAAATGATCGTGCGAACAGATACGACGTGGTGGTACACGACAGTTTTTCAATCGGAATGGGAACGCTTGGATTTTCTCATGACGGATTGGCGTCGTCCCATTCGGCGGAATCGGTCTGATGATTCACAAAATCCAAATCGGGATTTGCAGGTCTACGGCGTTCCGCCTGCAGGGGGGAAATGTCCGTTCTATGTTCGAAAAGAGATTGACGTCCCAGGGTATCCCATTTCCGGGAAAATAGTTTTCAGGGCCGACGCGGAGCGTTTTTTTGTGAACGGGAAACCCGTGTCGGAGAAGTTGGGGTCCGAATCGATCACGATTACGTCTTTCCTGCGGCAGGGCAAGAATCTGTTCGCTGCCGAGTACGGGGAGTCCGAGTACTTCTCGATCGGAGGCGCAGCTTTGATCCGCTATATTCCGAAGAGGGCACTTCCTGACGAGGTGAAATGATATGAAAACGAAGTCTATCGTCATTGTGTGGTCTGTTGCATTGTTGACACTCCTGCCTGTGTTTGTAACGCTGAACGCCCAAACAGCGTCGCGGGATACAACGAGGCAGAAAAAGACGGCTTCACCCGATTCTCTGAAGGGGGAACTGGTTTTGGAGGTCATCGAGATTCAGGGTAAGGTGGAGAAGCCCGGAGTTTTCATCATGCCGAAACGGGTCGAACCTGAACTGGGAGAAGTTGAGTTGGAGAGGAGCTTCAAGCGGGAAGTGAAAGAGGGGATTGGAGAGGTTCTTAAACCGGAAAAGGAATTGTCGAAGGTTGAGGATGTCAAGAGCATCAAGAAAACCGTTGAAAGGAAGCGAAAATAGTGTTATATTTTTATCGGATTTGGATTCGAACGGAGGTATTAAATGACTGAATTTTGGCGGAGTTTTAGTCCGGGTTGGAGTGGTTGGATTTTCATGTGGATATTGCTCGTTGTCGCTGGTTTCATGATCGCTATCGCCATCGAGCGGATGTATTTTGTGTATGTCAGGTCGAATATCGATGCGCGCAAGTTTATGATTCAGATTCGAAAAATGGTGGCTGCGAAGGAATACAAGAAAGCGATTGCTCTCTGTAGTCATTTAAAGGACAAGGCACTTCCGCAGATCATCCTCACGGGCTTGATGAAGGCGAGCAAAATGGAGGCGCCGAATTTTCGTTCCATTCAGAATGCGGTGGATGAGGGAGCACTCGAAGTCATTCCAAAACTTCAGGTGAGGACGAATTATTTAGCGATGATCGGAAATATCGCGACGCTCATCGGTCTGATGGGAACGATTTACGGTCTTATCATCGCGTTCCGTTCTGTTTCCGCTCCAGGAATCGATGTGGCAGAAAAATCACGTCTCCTCGCGCACGGCATTTCCGTTGCCATGAATACGACTCTGTTCGGTTTGGCCGTGGCGATCCCTTCGATCCTCTTTTATACGATTCTTCATAACAAAACGACGAGGATCATCGATGAGATCGATGAGCATACGGTGAAACTCATCAACCTCATCACGGAGGAGGGATAGAGCAGCATGGCGTATAAACCGTCTAAAAGAATGACTCACGGGTCCGACTGGATTCACACAAACATTACGCCGATGATGAACCTGATGGTGGTCCTCATTCCACTTCTTTTGACATCGGCAGAGTTTGTAAGATTGGGAGTCATCGAGATCAACCTTCCTCCCGCTGCTGTGGGACCCGAGGGGTCCATGCTGGCTCAACTCCCGATAGAGGAGACGAAACGACTGGATTTGGCTGTAACGATCACGGATCGGGGATTTTTCATTTCGAGCTCCTTGGCCGTTCTCTCCGGAGAGCGGGAGGGGGAGCCGTCTGTCCCTATCAAAGATGGAGCGTACGATTTTGAAGCGCTCTCACGAAGGCTTTTTGAGATTAAGCAAAAGGCTGTGAACCAATTTCCGGATGCCAATCGCATCATCCTGATGGCAGAACCTGAGGTCGATTATCAAACGGTTGTCAGCACGATGGATGCGGCCCGTGCCGTAAGGATGGATGGGGAGATCATTGAACTTTTTCCAGAGGTTTCCCTGAGTGCCGGGATCTACTGAAAGCGTTGCGAGTCTCGAGTTTAAATTGGCCTATGATAATGATCATCAAATAGACTGGAGTATGAAGGTTTTTTATGGCATTCATCCCATCTCATAAAAAAAGGCATAGGGCGAATTCTGGAGAGGTAAGACTTCAGCTGACATCGATGATGGATATGTTTACGATCCTCCTCGTGTTTTTACTGAAGACGTATTCGACACACGGACAGCTCATCAATCCTTCCCAGGATCTGACGCTGCCCACGTCCGCCGTTCAGCATCCTCCGGAATTGGGGCTGGACGTGACGGTGTCCTCCGATTGGATTCTTGTGAACGGAAAGCCCGTGGAAAGAATCCAAGCCTTCGCTTCTCAGCAGGGATACATCATTCCGAGTCTTCAGGAGGAACTTCTCCGGTATGCCAAGGAAGCGACAAAGATGGAACAGATGTATGGGACGAAGTTCTCGGGCAAGGTGACGATACAGGGCGATAAAAAATTACCTTATCGGCTTCTCATCAAGGTTATGGCCACGTGCGGGCAGTCGGATTTTCCGAATATGCGACTTGTCGTTTATCAAAGCGAGGAATAATGGGAGAAGTCTCAACACTGAAAATATCGAGGCCAATGGAACAGGCGTTTCGAAAATCCCTGTTCCGGGATTGGGACAGGACATTTTTGGCCACACTTTTTCTTTCTCTGTTCATAGAAGGAGTGATTGTCTACATCATGGCCAGCAGACCGGTCGTTGAATTCAGTGAGCGGGATATCGCCAGGGTTCAGGAACGTTTTGCTAATTTCGTCCTGGGTGAGCCGGTTCGGAGGGGGCAAGAGGACGCGTCTCTTGTTTCGACGGGTCAGAGTGTTGCTCCTGCGACTGAAGTGAAGACGGATGAGGAGGGAGGAGGAGAAGGAGGAGACACCAAAACGGGTGGAACGGGAGAGGGCAGCGGAGGAGGTGAAGGCGGGGGCGGATCGGCTAAAAACCGGATGGCGGCGCGTGTATCAGCAGCAGAAGCCAGGCGTCTGTCGCGGGAGGCGATTTCTCAGGAAGTCAGTAATCGAGGGCTATTGGGTTTGTTGACGGGTACGGGCACTGCTGCCGAAGGAAGGGCTGTCTCGAGTCTTTTCAGCGGATCCGGAAAGAGCGGCGGAGTGGGCGAAGATTTGGATAAAGTTTTATCTTCCGTGAGTGGTTTAAAAACAGAGGGAGAACCGGGTTCCGGATTGGGAGGCGGGAGTGGAAGCGGCGGTGGCGTTCGGGGGGAACGATCGGGGAATAAAGCAACGATCGATGATCTGGTCTCGGATTTGGGGACAGCCGGTTCTCAATCTCTGTCGAGGAAAGGTGAGCTGATTGTCGAGTCTCCCGCGGAAGTGGTCGGCACGGGGAGAAGAAGTATTCATCGCAGTCCTGAAGCCATTCAGGAAGTGCTGCAATCCCATGTTCCGGCCATCCGATACTGTTATGAACGGGAACTAAAACGGAATCCGACGCTCAAAGGAAAGGTCTCCGTCCGCGTTACAGTCAGTCCGGACGGATCGGTCAAGGAGGCGACGATTGTGTCTTCGACGCTGGATAATGATCGGGTCGAGCGATGCATTTTAGCACGAGTTCTTCTCTGGAAGGATTTTCCAGCTATCGATCCGAGCGAGGGGGATGTGACGTTTCGTCAGGTGTATGTTTTTGGGAATTAGGAGTGCTGGATGAAGTATCGAGTTAATATAAAAAAGACGGATGAGGGTTATGCAATCTGGTGTCCTGGATTGCCGGGATGCTGGTCCCAAGGTATCACCGAAGAAGAGGCTCTTGAGAATATCAAAGATGCCATAGAGGTGTATTTGGAAACCGTCGATGAACTCGTGAAAGATGAAGAAACCCGTCTTGTCGAAGTGACTATATAGTGATGGCAAAGCTTCATGGTATTTCACATCGACGTGCTGTTAAGGCATTTAAAAAAGTAGGATTCTGGATTGTACGCGAAGGCAAACATATTTCAATGACTGACGGTGAACACATTATAACGATTCCTCGTGCTAATCCGATTCATGCGTTCACGATGGGCGGAATTATCAAGGACGCAGGATTGACAATTGATCAATTCAAAAACCTGCTGTAAGGGTCTAATCGTTCGATTTGTAAAATAACTTATCGTGATATTGATATAGATTTTTGTGGGCAAGAGAGGGCAACTTTTTTAAAGAAGGTTGCCCTCTTTCTATGTTTTTGTTTGTTGCATTTCTGATGGGAAAATAGTATCTTTCGTGAGTGTTTAGCATCAAAAAACAAGGAGAAGGACTTGGGTACGGTACGGAAGTGGAAGAGGACCCATCACTGTGGAGAGTTGAGAAAGAAAGATGAGGGACGGCGCGTGACGCTCGTCGGCTGGGCGGCGAATCATCGGGATCATGGGGGCTTGGTGTTCGTCGATCTGAGGGATCGTTGGGGCGTCACACAGGTCGTGTTTCATCCAGAGGATGGAGATGATTTGCATGGGATGGCGGCAAAGCTGAAGATGGAGTCGGTCATTGGCATCGAAGGAGAGGTTGCGTTGCGTCCAAAAAATATGGTAAATTCTGATATGCCTACGGGTGAGATCGAGGTCGTCGTGAAAGCGATGACGGTTTTCAACGAAGCCAAGCCGCTGCCTTTTCTCATCAAGGATGAAATTGATGCCTCGGAAGAACTCCGGTTCAAGTACCGTTACTTAGACCTCAGGCGGCCCTCGATGCAGAAGAGTCTGCTCATGCGTCATCGGATGTACCAGGTCGTCCGGCGATTGTTTGATGAAGAAGGATTCGTGGAAATTGAGACGCCTTTCCTGATGAAGAGCACGCCTGAGGGGGCCAGGGATTATCTCGTCCCGAGCCGTATTCACAAGGGCAAGTTTTATGCACTGCCTCAATCCCCGCAGACGTACAAGCAGATTCTGATGGTTTCCGGGTACGACCGATATTTTCAGATCGTACGCTGTTTTCGTGATGAAGACTCGCGGGCGGACCGCCAGCCCGAATTCACGCAGATCGATGTGGAGATGTCTTTTGTAGATGAGGACGATGTGCTGAGCGTCGTGGAGCGGCTAATGGTACGGCTTTTTCAGGAAATATTGGACCGGAAGATCGAATCCCCGTTTCCAAGAATGGGTTATGACGAGGCCATGCTGAAATACGGAACGGATCGACCCGATCTTCGATTCGGCATGGAGATCGTGGATGTGAGCGATATAGCGGGGCGATCCGAATTCCGGGTTTTTACTGAAGCCGTACAAAATGGGGGGTGCGTACGCGGCATTCGAATGGAGTCGGCGGGGACGCTATCTCGAAAACAGATCGATCTTTTAACCGATACTATTCGGAGCTTCGGCGTGAAAGGCCTCGTAACGATTCAGAAAAAGGAAGACGAGACGATTTCTGTGATTTCGAAATTCGTCAAACCAGAAATCATGGAGCAGTTATGTCAAGCATTCGGCGCAGATTCTGGGGACGTTATGTTTCTCGTGGCCGGCGAGGAGGCAATGTGCTGCGAGGCATTGGGTCAGCTTCGGAGAAAATTGGCGCTCGACTTTGGTCTGGTCGATAAAAATGCGTTTACCCCTGTCTGGATCGTCGATTTTCCGTTACTCGAATGGAGCGATGCCGAAGGTCGTCATGTGGCCAGACATCATCCGTTTACCGCACCCAAGGAAGAGGACCTGCCGCTGTTGGATTCGAACCCGGAGAAGGTCCGGGCCAGAGCGTACGATCTCGTGCTGAACGGTTCGGAAATCGCCGGAGGGAGCATTCGTAATCACCGACGACAGATTCAGGAAAGGTTGTTCGGCATCCTCGGCCTGGATCGATCGACCGCCGAGAGGAAGTTCGGCTTTCTCCTGGATGCCTTGGAATATGGAGCACCCCCGCACGGAGGGATCGCTTTCGGGTTCGATCGGCTGGTGATGCTCTTTGCGGGGAAGGAGTCTATTCGGGAAGTCATTGCCTTTCCGAAGACAACGAGCGCTTTCTCGTTGATGGATGACTCACCTTCCACGGTCGATGCGAATCAACTGAAGGAATTGGGATTGAAGATCGATGTTGAAGAGCCATCGAATCGTTCGACATAGAATATTCGACACTCATTTTACGGATAGTAACATTTTTTTCTCTTGACAATTAACGTTTTTTTTGTTATACTTTTCCATTGCCTATTAAAATATTGTAATTAAAAGTAAAAGGAGGTGGAGAGAATGAGAAGAGGCGTGAGAGTTTTTGTGCTTGTGCTGTTTTCTCTTGCTTTGGTGGCGTCTTTCTTAGTCACAGGATGTTCCCGTTACGCCAATGAACAACAACTTACCACGTTGGACGAAACGGATGCAGCTGCTCTGTCCGCTGAGAAGAAAGTCGCTGATTTGGAGAAGGAGAAAGCAGAATTGCAGGCAAAGCTGGATACGAAGAAGCAAGAACTGAAAAAAGTTCAGACGGAGGAGGAAAAGGTTCGCTCTCGTCTGTGAGAATCCGCATGCTTGAGTTAGGATGAAGAGCCATATCAAATGAGGAGGATGAAAGGATGAAAATAGAGGGAAAAAAAGCGTTGGTTCTTTTCATGGTATGCGTTCTGCTCGTCGCGTTCAGCACAACTGTTTTTGGCCAGCAAGAGAGAAAGATCAAAATGGATGAATACAAGGCTCAGCTGGCCGGATTCCAGACGAGGGAACAGGCCGCCAACGAAAAGATTAACGCGCTTCAGGCTGAAATTACAGACTTGAAGAAGCAGATTGCTGACACGCAGAGTCAGTTCGATGGCACATGGAACGATATCTACACCATGCTTGGCACGAACAAAGCGGGTGTCGATGCGTACCGCACGAATTTGGATGCCATCAGCGGGGAGCTTGACGGTCTTGCGAGACTTTCTCCGGAAGACCTCTTCCGTCGCAAGGAGGAACTCAAGGGCATCATCAAACGCATCGAAGAGGCAAAGGCGAGCAAGATCGCTCTTCTAACGGAGATGGAGAACAAACTCGCCGAAATAGACGGGAAAGTGGCTGCTTTGAAGGCGAAGATGCCGGCCAATATTTACGATCTTTACACGGTTCTGAATGGGGATTACCTGTGGAAAATTTCGAAGAAGGATAATATCTACGGAGATCCCTACCAATGGATTAGGATCTACTGTGTGAACAAAGATCAAATCAAGGATGCCAATCTTATCTTCCCCGAACAGATTTTCAAGATCGCCAGAGGCGTTGGCGAGAATGAATATTTGGTTGTCAAGGGCGAATACCTGTTCAAGATTGCCGGACTGGCAAAAGTATTCAACGATCCGACCAAGTGGACCAAGCTCTACGAAGCGAACAAGGATATTATCACCGATCCGAGTCTGATTTATCCTCATCAAGTCTTAACGATTCCCAAGCAATAGGATTTGAGGGAGGAGAGAGTTCGCATTTTCGTGAACGTTGAATGTCCGATACCAATTCAGTCTTGAGTTGTTTATAAAGGCTCTCGGTTCCGTGACACCTGTCGTGGACTGAGAGCTTTTTTATATGGTTCCCAGTGGCGAAGGATTGATGGAAAAACGGAAGGTATCATTAAAAGGGATAGACCAGCTTCAGTTGTTGGGTTCGCACGATGAAAATCTTCATCTGATAGAAGAAGCATTTCCTCTGAAAGTTATCGTGCGCGGCGATGAAGCCATACTCGAGGGCGGAGTGAATGAAGTGGATGCGGCGGAGAAGCTTTTTACAGAGCTCATTTTTTTAATCAATCGAAATGGTCGGTTAGATCGTGACGATGTGAAAACAGCGATTGATTTGGTGCGGGTCGGAGAGGGGGCGGTGACGACCGGTTTAGAGAGAGATCCTCAGATTGTTTTTTACAGCAAGAAAGGCCTGATCCGTCCAAAGACGAAGGGTCAAGATGCGTATGTGCGGTCAGTATCTCGGGATGATATCGTTTTTGCTGTCGGCCCTGCGGGTACGGGAAAGACGTTTCTTGCAGTCGCCATGGCTCTTGCAAGGTTGAGGGAGAAGGAAGTTTCTCGTATCATTCTCAGCCGTCCGGCAATCGAGGCCGGAGAGAGCCTGGGATTTCTCCCGGGGGATTTGATGGAGAAGGTGGATCCGTATCTCAGGCCGCTGACAGACGCGCTTTTTGACATGCTGCCGTCGGATCAGTTACGCCGTCATGTGGAGCGCAAGATTATAGAAATCGTACCCTTGGCCTATATGCGGGGACGGACGCTCAACGATGCGTTCGTCATTTTGGATGAAGCTCAGAATACATCTCCAATCCAGATGAAAATGTTTCTTACGCGGTTGGGCGTGAATTCTAAAGCGATTATCACGGGCGACATTACGCAGATTGATCTTCCGGAAAGGACGGTGTCCGGGTTGATACAGATTCAAGATGTTTTGAGGGACATTGACGGGATTGGCTTTGTGTATTTGGATAAAAGCGACGTCGTCAGACATCATTTGGTTAAAAAAATTATTCAGGCCTATGAGATCTTCCAGGACAACCATTCGGAGGAGGGATCGGTCGAATGAAACTTATAAAATCGATCATCTCATTTTTTACAGGATTGAAACGCCTCAAAGAAAAGCCGTTCTCCGTCAAGGAGGAAAGAGGATGGTTTCGCTGGGTGATCGGGGGCGTTCTTGTTCTGCTTTTGGCTCTGATGTTTCCCCGCAGCAGGTCTCTACAGTTTGCAGACATGAAGGAGGGAAGCATCAGCACGCGACGGATCGTCGCTCCGTTTAACTTTGAAATTTTAAAAACGAATGATGAGTATCGTCGAGATCGGGAGATCGCCACACAAAAAGTCTATCCGATTTTTTCTCGGAATGCAACCAGGATCGATGAAGTAAATGAAAGACTGGAGTCATTCTTCAAGGAAATCGGAGATGCGCGGAATCGGGTTTCTCAGAAGCCCGATATAGTAAAGATCCTGAGTGATTCTTTATTCAGACGGTATCCAATAGGTTTTCCCAATGACGAGTACAGGAATCTGATGGTCAATCCGAGGGGACGCCTGGGGGATGGAGATTTGCAGTCTTTTCAGAATACCGTGAAGAAAATCATTCGGGATGTCATGGCTATAGGCGTACTGGAGACGGAGAAAGACGGATTGACCGTACCCGACAGACGCCTTATTATTTCAGAACACGATGAAGAAGCGATTCGTTCGATTGATGATTTCTACGATTTAAACGAGGCTCGGGTCAAGGCCGCGGAATTTTTAAACGCCGACTACGCGAACAGAGTATATCTCCCTCAGATCGGATTTGGGATTGTCAGTTTTTTCCTGCGACCCAATCTGATCTATGAGGAGGCGATCCATCAACAGCGTATTGACGATGCAGTTGCCAGAGTTCCGCTGAGCAGTGGGTTTGTATACGAGAATGAAAAAATCGTGGATAGGAACGAGCGGATTACGCCTGAAATCCGGAAAAAACTCATTTCTTTTGCGACGAAGATGGCAGAGATGGGGATGCAGGAAAGAGGGATCGAGCGGTTTTTTCCATTCGTGGGACGGGTCGTGTTTGTTCTTTCGCTCCTTTTTATCCTCGTTGCGTTTATCCGGCTGGGCCATCCGGAAGTACTGAAGGATACGAAGATGGTCCTTCTGGTGGCTCTTGTCATCCTGCTCGTCGGATTGCTTACGTTCCTCATTCATCGTTTGGATGCATCAGAGTATCTTGTCCCGACAGCGCTCGGTGCGATGCTCTTGGCGGTTCTTATTGATTCGAGCATGGGATTCTGGGGCGCCGCAGTCATCAGCGTTCTCGTTGGCGGCATTTGGGGAAATGATTTCAACTTGATGGTTGTTTCATTCTTTGTGGGTGTTGTCGGCGTGCTTACGATCAAGAGTATCCGAGATCGAAGACAGCTGATTCAGGCGATTCTTTATTTGGTCGGAGCGACTCTTTTCGCCATTACGTTTATGGGCTTTCTCCGATTTCTTCCCTTTCGCGAGATCGTGAAACAATGGCCGTACGGAGCGCTTACGGGACTGATCACTCCCATCATGACGTACGGACTCATGCCTCTGGTCGAATCGGTGTTCAATATTACGACGGATTTTTCATTATTGGAGCTGTCCAATCTAAACCACCCTCTGTTGAAGAGGCTTTCCGTCGAAGCTTCGGGAACGTATCATCATTCTATAATCGTGGGCAATTTATCCGAAGCGGCGGCTCAGGCGGTGGGAGCGAACTCGTTGCTCGCGAGAGTCGGGTCCTACTATCATGATGTGGGGAAGATCGAGAAGGCGGAATATTTTGTTGAGAATCAGGTGCGGGGAGAGAATCCTCACGAAAAATTGACTCCTCGGATGAGCGCCCTCATCCTGATGAATCATGTAAAGCGGGGACTTGAGCTTTCAGAGAAATACAAGCTTCCGTTGTCCATTAAGAACATCATCGCTCAGCATCAAGGGACGGCGGTGATGTCGTTTTTCTATCAGAAGGCCGTGAGGAAGAATGGAGGAGAAGAGGCACGTGAGGAGGACTACCGGTATCCCGGGCCGCGCCCGCAGACGAAGGAGGCGGCCATCGTCATGCTGGCGGATGCTGTTGAAGCAGCTGCGCGATCCTTGAAAGATCCGACGCACAGTCGTCTGAAGGGCTTGATTGAGGACTTGGTGGACGGCCGTTTTAAAGAGGGACAGCTGGATGAGTCTCCGTTGACGCTTCGTGATTTAGAGAGGATTAAGGAGGCGTTTTTAATGATTTTAGCGGGGACCTTCCATACACGCATAGAGTATCCGGAAATGGATGAGCAAAAGTCGTCAAATCGCATAAAGAAGAAGAGGGAGAGCCTTGCCGAGGATTGAGGTGTTCCGTCAGGAAATGGGCGGGGGATCTGATGTGGAGTGGCTGCATCGGATTGGAGAAACGGTTCTTTTGGGAGAGGGTTGGCAGGGGAAAGGGAGTATTTCGATCGTCCTTGTGGACGACAAGGAGATACGAGAGCTGAACAGCCGTTTTCTCCATCGAGACAGACCGACGGATGTGTTGGCTTTTCCTCTGGAGGATGGTGAGGAAGACGTTTGGGGAGAGGTTTACGTGAGTGAGGAACGCGCGAAAGAGCAGGCACTTGCGTATGGTGTCACGTTCGAAGAAGAACTGGCAAGGCTTGTCGTGCATGGTGTACTCCATCTTGTCGGGTATGACGATAAGGATAAAAAAACACAGCGGGAAATGAGAGAGAGGGAAGATGTTTATTTGAATCGCCTCATTAAAATAGGTCAGATATGAAACTATAAATTGAATTTTTCAGTATTGAACGGTATTCAAATCGATGGTGTTATCGAAGGTTCTTTCAAGAAATATTGGCAAAGGAGGGTGTTCAAACTTTGGATATTGAGTCATGGCTTCCTATCGTTCTTTTTTTACTGCTCTTATTTTTATCTGCCTTCTTTTCAGGTTCTGAGTCGGCCTATTTCTCTCTGACACAGTCGGACATCCGAGTGCTGCGCGAGAAGAAACGGGCGTCTATAAATGTAAAGCGGGTTCTGGCTCTTTTACAGAAACCGAGACGACTTTTGATGTGCATACTCGTCGGGAATACAGTTGTCAATGTGGCAGCGGCCACTGTCGCCGCACTGTTTACGAGTCGTTTCATCCCCGAGGAAGGATTGGGTGCGAGCAGCGGCATTTTGCTGGAGATTATTGTTGTCACGCTGGTCATTCTGGTGTTCAGCGAAGTGACTCCGAAAGTATTCGCTGTGAAGCAGGCCTCGCGATTCGCTTTGCGCGTTTCCCTGCCGCTGATGGCGGTTGTTCGTGTGCTCACACCCGTTTCATTTCTGTTTGAGAAAGCGACTCAGGGCGTATCGTCTCTTATAGGAGTATCGAAAGAGGCTCCTTTCTTGAATGAAGAGGAGTTAAAAACGCTTTTTGAAGTGAGTGAAGAGAAGGGCGCGCTGGACAGCAGCGAGAGGGAGATGATTCATTCGATTTTCGAGTTTCGGGAAACGATGGTGAAAGAGGTGATGGTGCCTCGCATGGATATGGTGCGCGTTGAGAAGGACACGCCCATCGACAGGGTTTTGGCCATCGTCAAAGAGAAGGGACATTCGAGAATTCCTGTGTACGATGGCAAGGTGGACAACATTGTCGGCATCCTTGTTGTCAAGGATCTTCTGCCATACATGCGTGGAAAGCGTGAGATTCCCGAGCTGCTGGATCTGGTTCGCAAGGCATATTTCGTACCGGAAAGCAAGATGATCGACGAGCTGCTGAGGGAGTTTCAGAAGGAACGCATACACATGGCCATCGTCGTTGATGAGTACGGCGGAACGGCAGGATTGGTGACTTTGGAAGATGTCATCGAAGAAATCGTCGGAGAGATCCGCGATGAGTACGATAAGGAAAAGCCTCTCTTCCGGGAGATCGATGAACGGACTTGGATTATCGAGGGTAAGATTGATATCGAGGAACTGAACGATGCTCTGGATTTTCACATCCCGACCGAGGAGGATTTCGAGAGTCTGGGAGGATTTATCTTCCATCTGTTGGGTCGCATTCCGCAAGAAAAGGAGAAGGTGGAATACGAAGACCTTCTCTTGACTGTGGAGAAAGTCCGGAGGCAGCGAATAGAAAAGGTTCGTGTCGAGCGCATAAAAAAACTAGACGATACATAGACTGAAGATCTGCAGCATGCCGCGGATCTTTGGCGTTGCATGTTTCCCATCCCATTCTGAATCATTCCAGCAGCCGTTCTTCAGATGCTTGCCGCCTGTTGCGGGCGGGTGAGAAGAGGGAGCGCGAGAAAATCATCAGGGCATTGTTATTATAAACATGTGCAGATTTTCGTATCTTATAAAATTTGTCGGGAAGTTTGAATGTCAAAACGGGAATGGGCGGACATTTGAAAGGGTATTTGTTTTCCTTGAGCGTGTCGGAGGAAGATGAACGGGTACCGTAAAGATCGGTGGTGGAGTTCTTTAGGTTCCACGCAAATGATTGTTTTCAGTTTTCTAACAATCATCGCTACAGGGACTGTGCTGCTTTTACTCCCATGGGCCACTCAAGGGAGGAGTCTCAATTTTATTGATGCTCTTTTCACGGCTGTCTCAGCAACGTGCGTCACGGGTTTGACTGTGATTAATATCGGATCTGAATTCACGATTTATGGACAGGTTGTTGTGCTGACGCTGATCCAATTGGGTGGATTGGGGATCATGACGTTTTCTACTTTTTTCATTTACTTATTGGGAAGGAGAGTTTCAATCCGCGGGAGGGAGATCATGGATTCGACGCTCAGCTATTCGCCTGTGCCGAATATCGGATCTCTGCTTCGTAAGATCATGGCAGTCGTTTTTCTCGTGGAATGCGCAGGGGGCATTCTTCTCACTTTTCACTGGCTCGGAATGTATGGATTTCCAAAGGCCGTCTATTATGGTTTCTTCCACGCTGTTTCGGCTTTCTGCAACGCGGGATTCAGCTTGTATAAGGACAGTTTTGAGGGATTTCGATCCGATACTGTCGTGAATGGTGTCATCATGGGCTTGATCGTAATAGGCGGTCTCGGCTTTGTGGTGCTGCTGGATTTCAAAAATCTATTTCGACGCAGGAAGCGAATGCCCAATCGGTTTTCATTCCATTCTAAAGTTGTGCTCTCGGTCACTGGATTTCTGCTGCTCCTCGGAACACTTTTTATATTCTTGGTGGAAAGACCTCATACTTTAGAGGGTATCGAGCCGGCCACCGGTTTTCTGATGGCGCTCTTTCAGTCGGTTACGGCCCGGACGGCGGGTTTCAACACGATGCACATTGAGGCACTGTCGAATGCTGCCTGTCTGCTTATGATGTTTTTAATGTTCTTCGGAGCCGCGCCCGGATCGTGCGGAGGGGGAGTCAAAGTAACAACGCTGGGCATTCTGTTCGCCATGTTTGTGTCGCGGTTTCGAGGAGAAGAAGAACCCACGATTTTTTTCAGGTCTATTCCGAGGGAGACGGTTACGAAAGCAGTGTCGATCGTGTTGAGCGCTATCATTATCATTTTCACGGTTTTTTTATTCCTCCTATTGACGGAGGACTGGACTCTTTCTCCGGATGCGAGCCGCGGCCATTTTATGAAACTTCTGTTCGAGTCGATTTCCGCTTTTGGAACCGTGGGGCTCTCGATGGGAGCGACTTCGCAGCTCACGAAGGTCGGAAGGCTGCTCATCATCGTCTTGATGTTTGTCGGGCGCCTCGGACCGCTGACGATGGCAGTCGCCCTTGCGCGAAAAAAAGTGGGGGGACGCTTTCGGTACGCCAAAGGGGAAATCATGGTGGGATGATGGATCGGAGGTTTTCATGAGAAGCTTTACGATTATCGGTATGAGCAGTTTCGGTTTTTTCTTAGCCCGCGAGCTGACGAAAGAGGGCATGGGAGTCATGGCCATCGATTTGGATGACGAGAAGATCGAGAAGATCAAACCGGTTGTTCAGAGAGCGGTCATCGCGGACGGGACTGATCGGCTTACATTGGAAAAACTCGGACTGGATGCGTTTGATGGGGTTGTCGTGAGCCTGGGACAGATCGAATCGAGCGTCCTGGCGACACTTCACCTGAAAGAAATGAAGATCAAACGCATCATCTCCAAAGCCCTGAGTGAGGAACACGGGAAAATATTAGAGAAGGTCGGGGCTACGGAAGTTGTGTTTCCCGAGAAAGACATGGCGTCGAGGGTAGCCCGGACTCTGACGCACGAGAATATTTTAGATTATGTCCCGTTGGCTGAGGGATACAGTATTATAGAGATTGCTCCGCCGATGTCGTTTTTGGGAAAGTCTTTGGGAGAACTCGATCTGCGGAGAGAATACGCTGTTCAAGTTATCATCGTGAAGGAACTCGTACCAGAGAATATCGTGCCCGTTCCAATGGCGGATTATGTGATTAAAGACAGCGATGTCCTCGTTATTATGGGAAGAGACGAGGATTTGAGGAAAATTCAAAATCTATAATTCAATTTCAACTCAGACAGAAAAAGGTCGAATTATCGGATAAATTATCTTGAGCATTCTCTGCATTTTTCTCCTCTCTGGCCAGCATGTTTTCGTTCCTGTTCGCATCACCCATGCCTTAACCTCATTTGGGGTAGTAAAAGACTTAGTCTGAGTACGAGCCTTCCTATTTGGAAACAGTCCATACATTTGGGTGAACGGAAGAAATCTACTTGACCCGTTCGAAAACGAGTTCGACGAGATCGAGTCCCAGACCCGCAGAGCGGTCGTCCTTTCCGACCAAATTCAGGAAAACGATGTTATCACCTTCGTCCATTTTGAGGATGCCCAATGGAAGCAGCGGACTCACCATGCGATTCTCAGCATACAGGTTTACGGAATCTCCCACAGGATGGTCATATTGGAATATCTGAACGATCCCCTGATCCGGACCCTTGACAGCCTTGATCCCGATTTTATAGTGACCGGCTGACGGCAGATCGCAGATGAAAGAGATGTGGTGAGGGCCGAAGATGTCTTCTCCCGATGTCTTCATCGACAGATGCCGTACCCGGCTGTCTCCGATCGTCGAGGATTCCTTGGTCCATGTGGCGTTCCGCAGTGAGGATGTGTGGATGGGAACGTTCCATCCGGGCACGAAAACGATCCTCTTCGGATCGGAAATCCTGCGGTCGGCGACAGGAAGCAGAGGGGCCTCAGGCGGCGGGGATTCCAGAGAATAGAAAAACGTCACACTTGTATAGTCCGTGGGCTCCTTGTTTCCTTCGGGACTGTGCTCGACGGTGAAATCGATGCTTTTGGTATAGGGATAAGCGTCCGTGACCATCCAGCGGTATCCGCCGGTCCTGGCCAAGGGCTTCTTATAATCCAGGCATCCGCTGAGGGGGAATGAGGCACGGTTCTCCCATCGGCCGGGAACGTCGTACCAGCCGCCGTTGAAGGAGTCTTCTGTGCCGGTCCCGGGGATGGCGAGTTCTCCGTCTATGACGGCACGGTCGTCCCCTTCGAAAAAAGGAGTGCTGCCCGATTCCATGCCCTGGGCCTGCAGAATCGTGCCGATGACATGACCCTGACCGGTGGTTTTCAGATAAGTATGGGGCACGCCTTCGCGTGTGGGATTCTCGCGGTGCCAGCGTGCGTAGAACCGTCCTTCATCATCGAACTTTTTTAATCGAGCAAATTTCACTTCGGCTTTGATTTCTACTTCCGGGCCGGAAGTTTTTTCGGAGATGAGTTCAATGCGTGCGGAGCGTTCGAAGGGCATGGGCAAGTATATATAGTTTTCTCCGCTGGACGTGCCGAGGAAGAGTGATCGGACTGCGGGCTCTCCGAAGCTGTAACCGAAGAAGTCGCTCACGGGGCAGTTTACGGCGGGTTGTTCGTTACCGTCCCAAACCATCCTGATGAGGATGTCCTTGTCTTTTCCGGCGAAGGCATCCGTAGGAGAGAGTTTCAGTCCGACGATCCTACCAGGGCTGGAGGTCTCAAACAGTGTGATCTTTCGACCCGGTTTCAGGACTTGCCGGACGGTTTTGGTTTCGATCCGGGTTCCCTCTGGAACGAGGTGTGTTGAAATGTCGGAGCCCGTTAAAAGGAGGATGTTTCCAGCCTCCTCGACGCGGCGGAGGAAAGCCTCCGACGGAGGATCCTGAAAGGTTTGAATCACGGTATTGTCGGCATACCGGGCATAGTTGATCTGATAGAAATAGAATTCTTCGGCTTTCATAAGAATCTTGCAGGATTTCTGATATTGAATCGGGATGTAGGAATAGTGACCGCCGACGCCCGATCCGACGAGCGGTTTGAGAAAGGGCGGATGTGCGCCGTCGAAAAGCTCAGTGACTTTTTTCCGGATGCGAGGGGTGGATTCGCCGTCAAAGTAGAATTCGATGATGTTCTCTGTCGGAAGCGGCGTGTGAATGCGATAGATGATTCCCGGCCCCTGCAGGTCGGCGATGACCAGCCCGCCCGGTTCTTTTCTGATGAAGGAATATTTGCCGCTGAATCCGTCGTCGTTGCCTCCGGTGCGGTCGTAGCTCGACACGCAGCCAACGCTGACAGACTGTTTCATTCGCGGCAGAAGGTCCAAGCGGCATAATTCCTCTATTCCTAATACCGGTTTTCGGTCCAAAGGTTGAAAGGCTGTAAGGACGCCGGACCAAGAGAACGTCACGACCAAAATACTGAATAAGAGAATTCGGGTTTGGTTCAGGTTCTGCTTTCTTAAGTTCATCATTCTACCCTCGTTGAAAGTAAAATCCTAATTGCCGAATGCACATTCTACGTGGAAGAACACGCCGGCCGGGCCGAAGCCGGCAGACATATTCACATTAGCGAATTTGCAACGCTAATCGAAAAGCTGCAAAATGAGCATATTATTATCACGCATACAACGCAGCGAACTCCTATGCGCGAAATTCGCAAGATATTGAAAGAAGCTCTGTCGGCAGAAAAACATGCCAAGACTATCCTCGTTATGGACAAAAGGCCGCGATAGCCGGCCAGATTTTTTTCAGTTCTTTGTGAAGTTCTATTTCTTTTGAGCTTCCCGTCGAAAGATTTCTTTATACACCTTTTCGTAGTTTGAGACCATACGGTCGATAGAAAAGTTTTCTTCCACACGTTGACGGCACTTCTTACGGTCGATACGGTCGATTTTGCCGACGGCCTGGACTGCTTCGTCCACGTTGTTAACCAGATAGCCGGTTTGGCCGTCTGCAATGACCTCACGACAGGAGCCCAAATCCATTGCGATTACCGGCACGCCGGCAGCCATCGCTTCGGCCAGCACCAAACCGAACCGTTCAGGGATAGTATTAAGATGAAGAACCGTGTATGTTTCTTTGAAAAGCGCATCGCGCTGCACTGGATTAACCGGCCCAATATATTGAATGGAAGTGTCATTGATGTGCGGCTTGACGAGGTTATCGAAGTAATCCTGGTCCTGAATTATCCCTGCGATTATCAGGTTTTTGCCGCATTTTTTTGCAACCTCAATGGCTAAATGTGTCCCCTTATCAAGATGTATGCGCCCGAGCCAGACAAGATTGTCGCCGGCAGTTTCCCTGTAAGTAATATCGGAAAGGTCGATACCGTTGTAAACGGTGGCAAGATAAGGCAGTTCCTTGTCTCTGTCAGCATCACTGATGGAAACATAGTAAGTGTCTTTGTAACTGCGGTAAACTCGCAATATATCCGGTGAGGAGAAACCGTGAATAGTGGTGAGCATAGGTGTTCCTATAAGCCGAGTGTAAGTTAAGGGCAGATAATCGAAATTGTTATGAATGAGGTCAAACTCATCTGCCCGTTCCAAACAGAAGGAGGTATGCAGGCACTCGGAGACCTTTGGGATTTGTGTCTTATCTTCTTTATAGCCCTTTTCGATGACAGCGCTGAGTTTTGCACTTGTCACAGATTCCTTGGTGGCGAACAGTGTGATGTTCTTCCAGCCGCGAGCTACCAGGCCCTCTGCGATATTGCTGGCGATGGTTTCCCAGGCGCCATAGGCCCGTGGAGGTGTCCGCCAGGCCACCGGTGACAGAATAGCTATTCGTTTGCTCCTAATGTCCATATTGAAAAGTGCCTAAAGTTAGCTAAAGTGACTAAAGTTATGGATTATCTTCTCACTTTCTTGAATGAATTGCGTTTGAGTCCCAGAATGGTGGGAAAAATAATTTATGGAATGTATTAAATAATGTGTTTCAAACAAAACGGTTTTTTACGGCATTAACGAATGGAAACCCTCGGCTATTGCGGGTCGATCATCAGAAATGTCGAGGATCGGATTTTTAATAGAAAGGGATCGTGTGGTTTGACAACAGTACCGGTTTCACGATCTCGACGATGTCAAATCATACTTTCTGCACCTCAAAGTACAGGAGCGCATGATCTGAATATGTTTTCGTCCATTCGTCTTTTGCATCGTCTCCCGCCTCCTGGGGCCAGCCCCTCACGTCGATTTCGGCGTCGCCGTATTTTTTCAATCTTAGATGATCCGCGGCTACGGCATGATCGAGGTTACCCGGACCGTGTTCTGAGTTAGAGCCGGCCCACCAGGTGTGCGGATAGTTTTTCTCGAGGACGCGCATCTTCTTGGTGTGATGGCGCGCCCGGCGCTTGAGTTCTGCGATTTCCGCTTCAGCCGAGATGTCGTGCTCGACGTACGGGTAGTCCATGCCCATCGTGTTCAGGTCTCCCACGAAGATGTAGTTTGACTTTCCAACGCCTCCGGCTGCTTCGTCCAGACGTTTTCGAAATCGAAGGGCGAGCCGGAGCATGTCGTCCCGAAGGCCGAAGCCCCTGGGGTCTGTCATGCTCTTGAGGTGGAGGAAAATGATGGGATAGTACGCTTCGTCGATGCGGAGCGTGACGAGCACGCCCGGCCTCAGGCCCGGCTGTTTCGATTTGAATTCGAGCTTCTGCGTCACGAACCCGGAGAGGCCGCTTTTAATGCCGACGAGGATTTCCTGCGTCTGCGGTCCCTCTGTGATGTGGAATTGGTAGTTGGGCATGGCTTCGACAAGAGGTTCGAAGACGATGGAACTCCGTACTTCGTAAACGGCGACGACGTCCGCATTCTGCTCTGCGAGGAATCGGATAGGCGTTTCGATAGGCTTTTTAGGTTGTTTGGTTTCGTCCTTGGCGCCGAAGTGTTCGACGTTCCATGATGCGACTGAGAATGCTTTTGGCATGAATTGTTCCTCCTCGTTATTTGAATTATGAAACCACAGAGTTACAGAGAGGATAAAGATGTGGACATAGAAATGACTGGCTCCGTCTTCTCTGTGTCCTTTGTGGTGAATCGTTGAATTATCAGTCTTTTTCGACAATCGACCTCTTCTGAAGTTGTCCTTCCAGCGTTTCCCACCGCGCGCCCTTTTTGTCGATAAGCAGAATGCCTGCGTTCTCGCCGTTGGCTGCGCCCGTGCCGTCCGTCGAGATCCAGCCTCCGGTTTTGGCCAGCGGGTACGTGATTCCGTCAACAGAAACCTCTGCCTTGCTCGTCTCTTCTCCCCGGATCGGACGATGCGTGTGGCCGAAGACGAGCGTGAAGGGCTTGGGGATGTCGGCATCGGTCGGGAAGTAGTAGTCTTCGGCTTTGCCCTTGCGGTAGCGTTTCAGGATATAATTTTCGATGTAGTCAGCGATCTTTCGCT
Source organism: bacterium (assembly GCA_043824415.1). Taxonomy (GTDB): domain Bacteria; phylum Zhuqueibacterota; class QNDG01; order QNDG01; family DSAB01; genus JBDRSZ01. The sequence continues at coordinate 25,600 of JBDRSZ010000290.1, forward strand.
TCAGCTTATCGTCGATGGAAGGGACTCCCAACAGTCCGCTTTTTTTATCCATGGGTGTTTTTTTTAAAATCCACCTTTGAACGAGTTTGATGCCGCATTTAAGCACGCATGTCCACGGACAGCGCAAGTGGAGTTTCTGTACGAGGCTTTTATAGATTTCTTTCAGGACGTTTCGGATTGTTTTCTTTGCTTTGGTGTCGCCTTCTTGAAAATTTTTTTCTACTTTTTTTACTTCTTCGGAGAGTTTGCCCGCATGTCCCAAGTGATAGTCGAAGAATTCGAGCCAGCCGTTGTTGAAGGCTTCGAGTTCCTCCAAGTGGGCGGGTTCGATGAGAAAGTTGATGGGTTTGAATAGGTCTTCGAAGAAATGGCCGTGCGTGAAAAGGTAATAGATTTTTTCTCCCTCTTCCGAGACGACTTCAATCAAATGATGAGGATACTTGACGACGAACTCCGGCTTCTTTTTCTTCTTGGGCCACAGGTCTTCGAGGATGATCCTGCACGGAAGCTTTTTGTCCTTGCTGGAGAAGCGTTCGTCCACGAAGCAGTAAGGATATGTTTCCGAGCAGGGAGGATCCTGTCCATCGTGGATTTTTCCGTTGATGTGGACCTGTTCCGCCAGGCTTCGCCAGAAATGGTGGTCGTGATTACCGGGCACGTAGACGATGCGCCGGACGGGTCCTGCCTCGGCGAGCAGAGCGAAGAAGGTTTTGGCGTCGCTGTAGACTTCATCCAGACCGGCCAAAGAGAGCTCCAAAAAATCTCCGAGAAGGACGATCTCGTCCTGCGGGCCGAGCTTCTTCAGAAGGTCGATCAATGCCTTTCGGTTGTTCTGGAAATTCGCGTCTTTCGAATAAAGATAGCTTTCTTTCTTCCCCAAGTGGAGATCTGAAAGCGCGATCGCGGAGCGGATTCTTTTCATATCACTGTTCTCCTATTATTTGTCTTGTAGAGGATCTGTCTCTACAGGACTGCACTTTACTCATCCGCAATCAGGCGGCTGACCAAGTTGTCGATGGAGACCGTTTTCTTGATTTTGTCGAGAAGGGTTTCTTCTCCCGCAAAACGGGATGCCAAAGCTGCGAGGGCCGAAGCGATGAGCGTCTGTCCCGCATTCGTCGGAATGTTGAAATCGCGGTCGTAGATGAGCGTATAAAGAATGGACGAACCGTTGCGAATGGAAGCGTCGGGGGCGAATGCCGTGATCAAGTCCAGGAACAGATTGTACGCCCCCCGTGTTTTTTGGGGCAAGGTCTTGTAGCTTCCCGCCGCATAGGGAGAGCAGTCGACCTTTTTATCGAGATGGCTAATGTACCTCGATCCGTCGATGACCTGGCAGCCTGCGGACCAGTTGCCCGTTCCCGCGCCGCTCCAGTGGATGTTGATGGCGGCATTCGCCTGCAATCCTTTCCGAATGTCTTCATCGTCCAGAACATCATCGTCGTCGAAATCGCGGCCGATGAGGACGCCGTGGCTTGCGGGCCGGAATGCGCGGTATACTTTCTCCATATAATCCAATTTATGCCAGCCGAACCGGTACCGGTGCTGGCCGCGGATGAGGTAAGCTTCGTCCGGCCGTTTTGCCTGCACTGGATTGGGGTCGGTCGATCCGAAGAATTTAAAGACCAGGCCGTTGACGAGGAGAACGAAAAGGTCGTCGTTCTGTCGGACCTGGTTTTTTCTCCATTCGGGCCTGCGGATGCCGACGACATGAATTTCGGAGGAATCGGTATTCCAATCGGCGACTTTGGCCGAATCGGCGGGACGGTCGAATGCATTGAGGAGTTCGACGACCAGGTTGACGGGCTGCTGCAGGTTCGTCTGACGGTACTGCTTCAAGACTTCCATCCAGTATCGGAATTCAGCCGACGGGTTTTTGGACGAGACGTCCGCCCAGTCGGACTGCTTGCCTTCGGCGTTCCACCGGTCGAGTTCTCTCCGTGTGTTCGCGCCCACGATGCCGTCGGGCGTTCCAATCTTAATCGCCTCTTCCCCGTTGCGGACGTTCTCCTGGAACAGACGCACCGAGGACTGCGTTTCGTATCCGAAGATGCCGTCGATCTCGCTGTTCGGGTAAAAACCGAAATCGCGCAGACGCGATTGGAGCTCGCGGACTTCCGTGCCGTCCATCTGGTTGAAGGGAATCCATCGGCCGGTCTTTTCGCCCCGAAATTCATCACGGCCCAGCATT
>JBDRSZ010000291.1:0-19340 GCA_043824415.1 bacterium
TCCGCATGCTGGGCAGGCGCGGAGATCGGACGGCACTCCCCGCGATCCTGGAAGAGATCAATGGAAAAGATCCGATTGTCCGAATCGCTGCAATTCAGAGCGCGGGTCGGGTCGGAAAGAACGGTGCCATCCCTGCGATCATCGAAGCGATGAAAACGGCAGATAAGGAAACATTGGAAGCCGTAAAGGAATCCCTCCTGAGTTATTCGGATGAAGAGGGGATTTCACTCCTTGCGCGTGTTCTGCCGGAGATGCCCCCGCTTTCGCGGGTGACTGCGATGGAAGTTCTGGCGGAACGCGGAGCGCGTCAATTCCGAGAGGTCGTGTATGGTCAAACGAAAACTTCAGATTCAAATGTTCGATTGGCAGCTTTGAGGGCATTAGAGACGCTCGCGGACGCGGAAGATCTTCCGCGACTCATCGGTTTTCTGAAAAAAACTGACGATCCGGCCGAGTTGAGAGCCGTGGAGAATGCGGTCGTTGCGAGCGCGCAGTCGCTGTCTCCACCTGAAGAACGGTCGACTTTGCTTCTGACGGAATATCCGAGCATGATGGAGATTCAAAGGCATGCTGTGTTGAGGGCGCTGTCGAGAATCGGGGGTAAAAAAGCACTGCGGAGAGTCGTGGAAGAGACGAGAAGTCCTGAAGTTGAGCTGAGGCACGCCGCTGTACGCGCACTCGCGGAATGGCCCGACATGTCGGCGTCGAACGATCTTCTCAAGATCAGCCGGACATCCAAAGATGACGGAGACCGCAAGCTGGCGTTGAGGGGGTATGTCCGACTCGTGGATGAATCCGCGCTGCTTCCCTGGGAAAAACTCTACTTATTGAAGGCAGCGTTGGATGACAGGGACTACATTGATGAGATTCGCCTCGTGCTACGCGGTCTCGCGGAAGTTCACAATGTCGCATCTTTAAAGGTGGTATCGGAATACTTTCACGATGAAATGCTTAAACATGATGCAGCGAGTGCTGCGATGGCGATTGCTTTTCAAAGAAGCATATCTGAAAAGGGTCTTGTGGGAGAAGAGGTTGTGTCCATCTTGAATGATGTGTTGGCTGTTTTAGAGGACGAGCCAGCTCAAAGACGCGTTCGGGAATACATTGATCGCATATCGAGCGGCGGTGAATCCTCGGGAAAAATCGAGCTGAATCGACCTCCCGAGGAGTATTACACACTGTTCAACGGAGCGGATTTGACCGGCTGGAGACGCCACGACAACCTGCCCGGCCACGGCCTTGCGGGAAAGTGGTTCGTTGAGGAGGAAACGATTGTGGGAACGCAGGATCCGCCGGGATATGGAGGCTTCCTGACAACAACAACGACGTATCAGGATTTCGAGCTTCTGTTGGATACGCGGATCGACTGGCCGTTTGACAGCGGCGTGTTCCTGCGGGTCGGGCCGGACGGCAAGTGCCATCAAATTACGCTGGATTACCGTTCTGATGGCGAGATAGGGGGTGTCTATTGCTCGTGGACGCAGGGATTCGTCTATCACTGCCCTGAGGGTGTATCATATTTTAAAAAGGATGCCTGGAATCGGATGAGGATTGTTTGTCAAGGCGAACCGGCGCGGATTCGTGTCTGGCTGAATGGCACGCTGATTACTGATTTCCAGCACACAGCGGAGACCACGGCGGGCGTCCCAAAAGAGGGTACGATTGCGCTTCAGGTGCATCCCGGCGGTGAGGGATTCGAAGAGAGCCGCGTACGGTTTCGGAATATCTTCATCCGGGAAATTCCGAGGGAAGGGGAATGGAAGATTCTTTTCAACGGAAGTAATTTCACCGGCTGGACAGGGGCCACAACCGGGTATCTTGTTCAGGACGGAAAGATCGTTTGCCCGGAGAACGGCGGGGGAAATTTGTATACGAAAGAAGAATTCAGTGATTTCATCCTTCGGTTTCAATTTAAACTGACGCCTGGTGCGAACAACGGGCTGGGCATCCGTGCTCCGCTCACAGGCGATGCCGCATACGTCGGGATGGAACTCCAGATACTGGACAATACGGCGGAGAAATATCGAGACCTCAAGCCCTACCAGTTTCACGGCTCGATCTACGGCGTCGTGCCCGCGAAACGCGAGTATCTTCGTCCGACCGGAGAATGGAACTTCGAGGAAGTCATCGCGAAAGGCCGTCGGATCAAGGTCAATCTGAACGGCGTGACAATCGTGGATGCCGACATCGACGAGGCCAGCCGCGGCGGAACGATGGACGGCAGGGACCATCCGGGACTGAAGCGCGAGAAGGGTCACATTGGATTCTTGGGACACGGTTCGTGCGTCGAATTCCGGGGCATTCAAATCAAAGAATTGAATTACAAATGACCTTTAAATGCTGACAGGGTTTGGAATCCCATCAGCGTTTATAAGGCACAGGAGGCAAGTTGAAAAAGTCTATTGTTCTATCAGCCCTTGCTTGGGTCGTCGTTGGATTTATTACGAATGCATCGTTGGCCCAGAAGAGCGATCTCTCGATGAAGGGGGAGCTTAGGGTGCTCTTTCTTGAAGGGACTCCGTACGAGAGAGGCTTCAATCACGGAAAACTGCTCAAAAAAGATATCGTTGCGCTGATAGCGCTATGGAAGGCGGATATAGAAAAAACGTATAAGATGGATGCGGAGACATTTATCACACGATTCGTGGAAGGGACTGATTTCATTTCGGCCATCAAAGAGTATACGCCCGAACTTTTAGAAGAAGTCAGGGGAATCGCAGACGGAGCGGGAGTCCCATTCGAGACGATGGTCGCATTCCAGCTCGTGGATGAGATGTGGGTTTTGGGAAGCGAATTCGCGCAAAACGGTTGTACTTCTTTCGGTGTGATGAAGTCGAAGAAGGGACCGACGATCACGGCTCAGACCCTGGACATTCCTCTTTTCTATCATGGGTATCAGACTTTGCTCCGTGTCAAAGATCCGAAGAAAAAAATGGAAACATACGTCCTCTCTTTTCCCGGATTCATCGGGGCGAACGGGATGAACGATAGGCCGGTTTCTGTGTGCGTGAATGCAATACAGCAACTTCAGCCCGCATCGGATGGACTGCCCGTGGCTTTTATTGTCAGAGGCATTCTTGAACAGGAGTCGTTCGAGGATGCCGTTCGATTCATTCACAGTATCAAGCATGCGGCCGGCCAGAATTATGTCATCGGGAGTGTCGATAAGATGGCGTCCTTCGAATGTTCTGAGAACAGAGTGACCGAGTTCCTTCCGTTCGAAGGCGCTCACTTCACTTATCATACGAATCATCCGCTGACGAACGATCACTACAATTCGAAATTCCTGGATTATTTGAAATCGAAGAATCAGAAGGCCGAGGAGTTTCGTTTTGTCTGTCCCAGGTTTGCGTTTCTGCAGGAAAAATTCCGAGATAATTCCAAATTACCCGATGTGGAAAGACTGATATCAGTATTCAGGGATCGCGAATCCGGAATCAATAACCGGAGTACGTTTAGCTGCACGATTATGGTCCTTCAAAAGAAATCCGAGCTTCACATCACGGCCGGAAGACCGGATGAAGCACCGTTCGAGGTTTTTCGGTTTTAAGTATCTCAACCCTGATATGGTATTGACGAGGGGACAGAACAGGTAGGGACAGAACACTGTTCTGTCCCTACCTCAACCCTGACAGGGTTCTGAAATCGGTTTTGAAAATACCCGATCGGGGGAATCCGCGATGACGCCTCACCACGATTCGCTGCTGATGCTTTACTGCTTGACATTTACAAAATATTTAATATATATTATCTATCCTTCTAATTCTAAGGATCCTACTCCGGTTATTTGACCAGCATTGATAAACGAAAGAGGCCTAGGATATGATCGGCAAAACAATCTCCCACTATAAAATCCTCTCCAAATTGGGTGAGGGCGGAATGGGTATCGTCTACAAGGCCCAGGACACTAAACTAGACCGCTCTGTCGCTCTCAAGTTTCTGCCATCTTATTTAACGAAAAACGAGATAGATCTTGCCAGATTCGTTCAAGAAGCAAAAGCCGCGGCGGCTCTGAATCATCCTAATGTGTGCACGATACATGAAATACATGATGAGGGAGAGAATCCTTTTATCGTCATGGAGTATGTGGAAGGAGAAACCCTTCGCAATAAAATAATCAAGTCCCCCCTGTCAAGGAGGGATTTAGGGGGGTTACCTATTGAGAATGTCATTTACATTGCCATCCAGATTGCCGAGGCATTAAAAGCTGCCCATGGCAAGGGCATCGTGCACCGGGACATCAAATCCGAGAACATCATGGTCACGGACACCGGACAGGTGAAGGTCATGGATTTCGGTCTGGCAAAGTTGCGGGGATCGGTAAAGCTGACCAAATCCTCCAGCACGGTGGGAACCATGGCGTACATGTCTCCAGAACACCTCCAGGGCAAGGAGGTGGATAGCCGGGCAGATATCTTCTCCTTTGGAGTTGTGCTATACGAAATGTTGACGGGACAGCTGCCCTTTAAAGGTGAATATGATTCCGCCATGATGTATTCAATCGTCAATGAAGAACCTGAGCCGATTCAGCAATACCGTTCAGATTTGTCTTCGGAGTTACTGCACGTTTTGAACAGGGCGCTGGAGAAAAATCCTGAAGAGCGGTATCAGAGTGTTAATGATATGCTGATTGATCTTAAGAGGTTGAAGAGGGAGACGGGGAAGATTTCTCTCAAATCAATTTCCGGGAAAACCGTTTCACCAGAATCTGAATCAGCCAAAACGTTACGTCTCTCGAAACGGTGGCGGATCATCGGTATTGGCATTGTTTCTGTGCTGGTCATCATTTTCTTTATTTGGAGGAATTGGCCTGCCCGCAAAGCTAAATCGGCGCGGCCGCGTGTAGTGGTTTCCGTGTTCGAGAACCGTACGGGGGATTCCTCACTCGATGCATTGGGAAGCATGGCCATGGACTGGATCACCCAGGGGCTGGCGCAGACAGGTGTCGCCGAAGTCGTCCCTACTGTATCGGTTATGCAATACGTTAATGCAGCCAATGCACCTCAGGGAAAGTCTCTGCTTCAGAGGCTTATCGCACAAACCGGCGCCGGAATCGCGGTATCAGGCGCTTATTATTTGCAGGGAGAAAACCTGCAATTTCAGGCCGAGGTAACCGATACGGAGCGCGATGAGCTCATCCATGCCTTTCCGTCCGTCATCGGACCCCGGGAAGCCCCGTTGACCGTCATCAATGAGTTGCGGCAACGCGTCATGGGCGTCGTGACCGGATATATCGACCCGAGGTTTGAGCTGCGCATGACGTCTGAACCGCCCGGCTTCGATGCCTACCGTGAATACATGACAGGTGTTGACCTTTTTGGTACGGATTATCCGCGGGCTGTCGGCCACTTTGAGCGGGCGGCCGAACTTGATTCGGCGTTCATGCCGGCCCGTTTTTATATTGCCATCGCCTATGGAAATCAAGGGTGGTATGCCAGAGCAGACTCCATTTGCCGCCTCATCAACCAACATCGGGAGAGCCTGAGCCCATATATGCGGATTTTGTTAGACTGGTACAGGGCCAGTATGAAAGGAAACAATGCTGAAGCATACCGGTTCATCCGTGAGGTTGGAGAGCTGGCGCCAACTAATCGGCAGATCAACTATTTAATAGGGCATGAGGCTATAAAAATAAATCGTCCAGGGGAGACTGTAGAGGTATATTCACAGATAGATCCTGTGTATAGCGGCAGCATTGTTAATTCATGGCGAATAGGGGTGCTCTGCTCTGCGCTGCATATGCTGGGGGATTATGAGCAGGGACTGCAGAAAGCGCGTCATGGACAGGAATATTACCCGGATTTTCTGTCGTTACGTGAGGACGAGGTGCGCTCTCTGGCAGCCTTAGGCCGAATCGAAGAAGTTAAAAAAGTAATTGGTGAATGCCTTTCTATTACTTCCTTTTCATCATCCCTGGATCCGGGCTCGGTAATGTGTGAAGTGGCTGCTGAGCTGCGGGTACATGGGTATAAGAAAGAAGCACAGGAAATCGCTGAACAGGCTGTTATCTGGTATCAAAGCCGTGTAACGGGTGATTATCGCTATAGCCTCGCGCGCTCACTCTATTTAGCCGAACGCTGGCAGGAAGCAGAAACCACCTTTAAAGCGCTATCCGCGAATGATCCTGATAATATCGATTACACAGGGTATCTGGGAACTTTGGCGGCACGTAAAGGGGATCGCGTTAGAGCGCTGCAGATTTCCGAAGAACTCAAACGTATCAAACGGCCCTACCTGTTTGGCAACCACACTTATTGGCGGGCTTGTATCGCCTCGCTTCTCGGCGAGCGCGAACAGGCAGTGGCGCTGTTAAGGGAATCCTTCGCCCAAGGTAATGAATATGGAGTTTACCTTCACAATGACCTGAATCTGGAGCCTTTGCGTGATTATAAACCTTTTAAAGAGCTGTTGCGACCAAAAGGATAAGTGATGATCGGCAAAATCATTTCTCACTACAAGATTATCGAGAAATTAGGCGAAGGCGGCATGGGCGTGGTGTACAAAGCCGAGGACACCAAACTCAAACGCACCGTCGCCCTCAAGTTCCTGCCTCCGGAGCTAACGCGGGACGAGAAAGCGAAAAAACGCTTCATCCACGAGGCACAGGCGGCGTCGGCGTTGGATCATCCGAATGTTTGTACGATCTATGAAATCGATGAAACGAATGATGGGCAAACCTTTATTGCCATGGCGTGCTACGAGGGTGAAATCCTGAAGGATAAAATCCAACGGGGCCCGTTGAAAGTCGAGGAGGCCATAGATATTGCCACCCAGATTGCGCATGGATTGGAGAAAGCGCATAACAAGGGTATTGTGCATCGGGACATCAAACTGGCGAATATTTTGAAAACCGAAGATGAAGTTGTTAAAATTATCGATTTCGGCCTGGCCAAATTAGCAGGACGAACAAAACTCACCAAAACAGGCACAACCCTGGGCACAGCAACATACATGTCACCTGAACAGACGCGTGGTGAGAAGGTTGACCATCGTTCGGATATCTGGTCTTTGGGTGTTGTGTTGTACGAAATGATTACTGGTCAATTGCCTTTCAAGGGCGATTATGAACAAGCAGTGGTGTATTCCATTGTGAATGAAGAACCGGAGCCGCTAACAGGCTTGCGAACCGGTGTACCGATGGAACTTGAAAGGATCGCTAGTAAAGCCCTTAAAAAGAACATTGATGAACGTTACCAGAATGTGGGTGATATGCTGGTAGATTTAAAGGGACTCAAGAAGGACTTGGAGTCAGATGTTAAGACACAACCTGCCGAAATTGTTGAAAATGCAGAGAGAAAAAACTGGTTTAAGCTGGTCTTCATGCCTGTGGGAGCTGCATTGATTCTGTTTCTGGCCTTTTTCATGCTCAAATCGTTCATTTCTGAGGAGGTGCTTGGATCGGCACCGGAGCCCATTGCCGTGCTTCCCTTTGAAAATCTGACAGGTAACAGCAGTTTTGATATTTATCAAAAATCCATTGCCAATCTGCTCATAGCCAAACTCGAACAATCGAAGTACCTGCGTGTAACTACCTGGGAGCGAATGGGGGATCTTCTCAAACAGACAGGAAATAACAACATTAAAATCGTGGATATCGATAAAGAGACAAGTTTTGAACTCTGCCGCATGGACGGTGTTGATGCGGCCGTGACGGGAAGTTTTTTCAAGATGGGCGACAGGTTTACAATCGAAGTGAAGGTTCTCGATGTTGCATCCAAAGACATCCTGGTGAGTGAAACATCCGACGGTGAGGGCGAGAACAGCATCTTCAAACAGATCGATAGACTCGCCCGGGTGATCTCAAGAGGCATGGGTTTGTCCGAGCGTAAAATTGTTGAAACCCGGAAACCGATTGAAGAAGGCACGACCGCTTCCATGGATGCCTATAATTATTTTTTAAGGGGGAGAGATGAATATGAGAAAAACTATAATGACGATGCCCGCCGATTTTTAGAGAAAGCTATAGAACGCGATTCGACCTTCGCAGTAGCCCATCTCTACCTCGCCCGTGTATACGACAATTTAAGATATGTCAAAAAGGAAGAAGGGGCCTATGAGAAAGCGAAGGCTTTTTCAGAGAAGGCAACGGATAAGGAGAGGCTTTATATCGAAGCAGATTATGCCGGAGCAATAGAGGATGATCCGGAAAAGCGATACCGTATTCTTAAACAGATGGCGAAGAAATATCCCAAAGAGAAACGGGTGCACTATTCTTTGGGTTCTTATTATCGGTATAAAATAATGTACAAAGAAGCTATAATTGATTTTAACAAAGCGCTTGAACTGGATCCTGATTATGGCCCTGCCATTAATTTACTTGCTTACACATACTCTGAGATGGGAGATCATGAAAGGGCAATTGAACATTTTAAAAGATATGCCTCCGCTTCTCCTGGAGATGCCGATCCTTTTGACTCCATGGCGGAGCTCTATTTTAAATTAGGAAAGCTTGATGAGGCGATTGGAAAATACAAAGAAGCCCTGGAAGTGAAACCTGATTTTGGCTCAGAACCGCGAATTGCCTATATTTATGCGCTTAAAGAAAATTATGCGGAAACAATAAAATGGATCGATCATTTTATTGCGATGTCCCCGTCTCCTGGAGTAGAAGGACAGGGCTTTGCGTGGAGAGCGTTGTATTATTCCTTGCTGGGTCATTTTAACCAGTCCCTGAAAGATGTCCGCAGAGCAAAAGAGCTTACTAAATTGGCGGGGAATGAATACGGAGCGGCTGTTATGGCCATGATCAAAGGATGGATTTATTTTGACAGGGGAGAGTATGAACTTTGCAGGAAATGTTTTGAAGAATATAGAGATTTTGTAAAAGATTATAGATACTTGTATGATTATATTGGTAGCATCTGGATGCTGGGAAGAGTGGATGTCAGGGAAGGACGGACTGATTCGGCAAAGTCCAGAATGGCCGAAATCGAGCCTCTTTTACTCGAGCTATCGGAAAATGACCCATACTGGGAAACGCAGCCAAGACTCTCTCGTAACTTTCTTCGCATGGAGGTAATGATAGCAGAAGGTGCTTTCGAAGATGCTATCGCCCTTGATGAAAAAACAGTTCCATCGGGAATAGTTGGTATGGGAATGAAGGAATTGCTATCCTATAATATACCATTCCTTCAGGATATTCTGGCGCGGGCTTATTACCGGAATGGAGAGTTAGACAAAGCTATTGCCGAATATGAACGATCGATTACTATCGATCTGAACAGCAATAATCGGCGTTTGATCCATCCCAAATATCATTATCTGTTGGCTAAATTGTACGAAGAGAAGGACTGGAAAGGCAAGGCTATTGAACAATACGGGAAGTTCCTCGACATCTGGAAGGATGCGGATGAGGATCTGCCGGAGCCGCATGATGCCAGGTCGAGGTTGGCGAAGTTGAAGGAGGAAAGATAAGATGATCGGTAAAACAATCTCCCATTAAGATACTGGAGAAACTCGGTGAAGGAGGTATGTCTGTCTTATATAAAACTGAGGATACTGAATCCAAGCGCACTGTAGCACTGAATGTTTTATCTGCATAACCAACATGTGATCCTGGTACAAAAGGACATTTCATGAGAACGAAGTTGGTAATTCTAATCCTCTTGACGCTTGCCGGCCTCTCTTTCGCGCAGAAGCGGTTCTATAAAGGCAACACGCACACGCACTGTTTTCCCCGGAGTATCGATGTTTATGACTTTTCGTATACGGCGAGCAGGGTCGTGGCGGACTACAAGGCGAAAGGATACGACTTTCTCGTGTTCACGGATCATGAGAATTATTGGGATGCCAGCGGGCTGTCTTCCGCGGATTTCACGGTCCTCAGCGGTTCAGAGATTGGAATTTACGGAAACGGTCGTTGGGGTCATTTTACTGCGATGGGAATTAAAAGCAATATCTTAGGTCTGGGGAAGTCGCATCAGCAATTGCTGGATGCCATTGCCGTGCGAGGAGGCTTTGCCATTCTCAATCATCCGAGATGGTCAACTATGCCCATTACGGCTAAGCAGGTCATTAACGATATGAAGCAGAACCTATTTCACGTCGAAGTGTATACGGCAGGAGTCGATTCACCGACCGATTATGATACCTCTTTATGGGACAGCGTCCTCACTACGGGAAGGCTGATGTACGGTGTGGCCTGTGACGACTCACACAAAGAGAGCGATCAGGGCAGGGTATGGATCTGCGTTTACGCCTCCTGTCTTCACGCAGATACGCTGCTTAGCGCCGTTCGCAACGGCGACTTTTATGCGAGCAACGGCATTGTCATGGAGTTCATTGACTGTGCACATGACAAGATCACTGTCCGAAGTACAAATGGAACGATGATTCGATTCATCGGCAGCGAAGGTAGAACACTGTCCACAGTCACTGCTGCGGAAGCTACTTACGTTATCCAGGGAGATGAGGGATATGTACGTGCGGAAATCAGCAATACGATGAATCAGACCGCCTGGATTCAGCCCACCATGGTTGCTCCGGCGATGGATGTTGAGCACGGAGAATTGTCCGGCTTTCCCGAATCAAACTTCCTGTTCCAGAATTATCCAAATCCGTTCAATTCATATTCCATTATTCGATTCTTGTTGTTTCAACGAGAGGTTGTCACGGTGAAGGTTTTTGATGTTCTCGGCAAGGAAATAGCAGTCCTGGTCGATGGCTGGCTCGACGCCGGAGAGTATTCTGTTCCTTTTGAAGCCGACGATTTACCGACGGGTCTGTATTTCTGTCGTCTGACGACTCCGACGTTTATCCAAATCCGCTCGATGATGTTGGTCAAATGAAGATTCTGGAAACGAGTGATGTGAAAACTTACACTCGATTAACTATCATGAACACTTAGTCCTCTATCAATGGGATAAGGCAGAACCGTCTTTTCAGAGTAGAATGATATATTTTCCGAATATATGGCTTTCAGATACAATCATATCCATTAAGGAGTTAGTAAGATGATGAGGCAAAAATATTTTATCACAGTGATGATCCTGTTCGTGACTGGATGGTGCTTGAACTGTACGATGACGGGCCGCGTAGAAAAGCCAGAGGACAGAAGAACAAGAGTGAGTGAACTGGTTAATCGAATAAGGGCCAACCCGAGTGATTGGGAAGCGCTCCAGGAGCTGGGTGTCATTTTGGTAAAGTCGCATCTATATGAGAGAGGTAAAATTCTGTTGGAAAGGTCGCTGAGGGTGAATCCAAGGGACCCGAAGACAGTATTCTATTACGGACTGTGCCATGAGTTTTGCAACGATGACCGGAGAGCGTTTAATGTATACCGTAATTACTCGAAATTTTCTTCCGCATCCCAATACAGGCGGATGATGCGAGCCCGATACGATTTTTTAACGCGGAAGTTGATGAGAGAGGAGGCCAAGGCGCTCTTAGGTCAGGAAGGACAATTAGCGACGAAAACGATTTTGCCCAATGCGATTGCCGTATTCCCCTTCATGTATCAGGGAAGCGATTCGAATTATATTTCCCTTGGCAAGGGGGTCTCCGAAATGATGATCACAGACCTGAGCCAAGTCAAACAGCTGACGTTGATCGAACGTATTCGAATGCAGGCCATGATGGAAGAAATGAAACTCGAGCAGACGGGATTGGTCGATTCGAAAACGGCACCGAGATTCGGACGCCTCTTGAGTGCGGGCCAAATCGTATATGGATCGTACGACATTTTAGATGAGGAACGCTTCACAGTGGATGTCGAGTTGTTGGATTTGTTAAAAAGCCAGTCTCCACCGCTTTCGGCAAAAAGTACAGAGATGCTCAACAATTTGTTTACCACAGAAAAGCGTCTCGTGTTTGGGATCATCGCGAAAATGGGAATTGAGCTTACTCCCCTCGAGAGGGAGAGGATCATGCGGGTCCCCACGAGGAATATGCAGGCGTTCATGGCATATTGTACGGGTCTGGAACAGCAGGATGCGGGACATTACGGCGAGGCGGCGGCGTCTTTCCAGAGAGCAGCGACCTTAGATCCCGGGTTCGAGATGGCTGGGGAGAAAGCACAGGAAAGCGAAGCGACAGCAGAGACTGGTACGGATAAGGAGACCGTTCTCTCATCTCTGGATAGAGTAGAAAGTCGAATCGAATCATCACCCACAACAGACAATTTGGTGGGCGATCGTTTGCAGAATGTGATGACGAATCTCGACTCAAATTTCGTGCCAGGACAGGATGACCGGAAGGCCACGGGAGAGGCGACAACCTCCGGGGCGGATGTGGGATTGGGGAATCTGCCGGATCCGCCAAGACCACCGGTAAGAAGGTGAAATCATCATTGCAGCATCGAGGTATGTAAAATGAAAAAAAAGACATCATTCTCGTCCGTTCAAATCATTTTTGTGATTCTTCTACATCAAGCGAGTGTGGGGAATGTTTTCGCGCAGAGGGACGGAGATTATTTCCCCCTTCATGTCGGAGACTATCGGATTCTACATGCGGACACGATTTCTGGGGAATATCAACCCATAACCTATCGCTCAGATGTCCAGGGTATTGACCTGCTCAATGGAAAAGCCCATTTTCGAATAAGAGACCAGATGAGAAGGGATGATGGATCACGCGAATGGAACTGGTATTCTTGGGTATATGTCGATTCGACCGGTACCATAATGAGTGCTTTCGGAGAGTCCCCCGAAATTATAATGGACATTCCTATTCCGACGAAGACCATCACCGTGGATGGGAATGCTGCGGATTGGGCCGGCGTCGATACGTTGGTTGTAGATCCCCAAAGAGATGATTCACCAAGCCGTACGGGCGATGATATCAAGGCTCTTTTTGTTGCGAAGGATTCGAGTTATCTGTACTTGCGCATGGATTTGTGGGAGGCTGTGAACACGAATTTTCAAAATGGTGATAGTCCTTACGAGGGAAGATATACTTTCAGAGTTTACAATGACGGGCCCTATCCCGATGCGGATTTCACAATCGCTTATGACGAGACTTCGTCATCGTGGAGTATGCAAGATCCTGGACCAGACGATCCCCCGGTAGTGAGTGGGCCGAATGATATAGGCGTGAGCGAGAGTGTGATTGAACTGAGGATTTCCCTCAATCTGATGGGCAATCCAACGAATTTCGAAACGATTGGAGGAAGGACAGAATACTACGATCCGGGTGAGGATAGATGTTTTTCGTGGGACGAGGCAACTTTCGCAAAGACGGACATCTTCGACACACCCGTTACCTGGATGTCAGAAGATATGCTCAACGTTGGAGATACGCGGGAGTTTGATTCGTATGAACTGGGAGGTCATATTTCAATGTCTTTAGAAAGTGTTTCCGAAACAGTTCAAGTGCCTGCCGGGACGTTCCCTGGATGCGTTGAGATAAAAATGGTCATCACGGACACCAATGGAGACACGACCCAAATGAATCATTATTATTATGCCGAAGGCGTCGGCGAAGTGTTGAACATCGGGACCAACAACTTTATGGGAGAAGAGTTGAGATTGGAACTCGTCGATTATTCCATTCAAGGCTCAAATGTAAACACTTATACGGACCCCAACACACCCACGGTCGGAAGCAGTCTTACAATCGTCGGTACAGTACCAGAACAGTACAATGCCACGACGAGGCAATTGTTTTACAGGATGGCTGGACAGAGCACATTCCAGACAACAACCCTCACGCAAATTGGCAGTGTGCATCAAGCGACGCTGCCCGCTAATTTTGTGACGATACGAGGAATCGAGTACTATGTCCGTTTCTCCGACGGACAAACCGTTAAAACCTACCCTGCAGTTGATCCTGCGAACAATCCGGCAATCCTGCGAATCAAAGTCAACCAGTACAAACCATCCATAACTTTCAATAAAATGGTTTACAAGATGATTTCTGTGCCGCTGGATCTAACAAATACTTCGATTCAAGCTGTGCTGTTAGACGATTACGGAGAATATCAAAAATCGATCTGGCGTTTGTGCGTTTACGATAAAAGCAATCCCTCTTATTATGTCGAGTACCCGAATATCGAGGGAACGTTCATTCCGGGTAACGCTTTCTGGCTTGTCACCCGTAGCGGTGCGACGTTCGATGTGGAAAATGGATGGTCCGTTGATACGTCCGAACCGTATACTTTTACCCTGGATACCGGCTGGAACCAGGGTGCAAATCCGTTTGCCTTTCCCGTTGCATGGAGCAGTGTGATTCAATCAGGGAATGTAGAGGCTCCTGTTTATTACGACAGCGACGTTCAAGATTATGTGTACGATGTTTCCGTGTGCTATCCCTGGGAAGGCTATTTCTTTTACAACAGTGGAACTGCACCGACCACGATTACTGTTCCTCCGGTCGAGGCAGCGGTTCCCATGGAAAAGTTTAATCCGAAGAGGATGATCGCACATCAAAATGACTTTGTGCTTCAACTCTCCGTCAGTGTTCCCGGGTTTAAGGTCATCGATACGCAGAATTATCTCGGACTCTTGAGGAATGCGTCCGCCGGTTTCGACGATGAGGATATTCCCGAAGCACCGCCCATCGGGGACTACGTGCGTCTGTCCGTCATCGAGGACGGCGTGCGGTTTGCCGGTAATTTTAAACCGTTGAATGAGGAAGGACAGAAATGGAAGCTGGTGCTCGATTCGAGTCTTCCGTTTGAGAGCACTGTTCAAATCGGATTAACTGAGACCGGACGACTGCCTGTGAGTATGGAGCTGTATATTTTTGACATGTATGATCAGTACCGCTTGTCCGTGAATGAGGGATCGTTCGAAGTCCGATTGGGAAAGGGGAGCATCCGTCATCTGTATATCCTCATCGGGTCGAAAGAATTTGCCGAAGAACACAACGAGGGCATTTCCCTCGTACCGCTGGAATTCGCGCTGTATCAGAACTATCCCAATCCTTTCAATCCACAGACAACGGTCGACTATACGGTCGGGAAACGCGGTCGGGTCACTCTTGAAATCTTCGACATCCTTGGTCGGAGAATTCGGACTCTCGTGGATGAGACACAGAGCCCCGGTAAGTATTCTGTCTTGTGGGATGGTTTAAATGATTCGGGGCAACCAGTGGCTGCTGGTGTTTATTTCTCAAGACTCACAGCATCCGAATTCAAGGGATCAAAGAAGCTCGTCCTGATTCGGTAATGTTTATTTTCATCCGATAGACACCTATAAAAAAGGTTGAAGCCATGATCAAAAAAAGAATAAAATACAGCATCGTGACCGCCTTCTGCTTTCTTCTGTTTCGGCCCAATGGTGTTACGGCGCAAGATGGATTCGTCATCCGGCAGCAGGGATTCATCCGCATATCCCCTCTGTATCAAACCTGGTCGGATGACGGGGGGAACACGCTTTCCGAGACGAGTATGCCGATCTATGTCTATAAACCGTTAGGGAGAAATACGAGTATGGGACTGCTTGGAGGCGGAGCGACTGTGGGCAGTGAATTCTCCTCTGAATTAGGAGGCCTCATCGATACACAGATCGATTTCAATTATTATATCGAATCGTCCAAGATTGTTCTTCATTCAAGTGTGAATCTACCGACTGGCAAGAGAAAATTGAGTCTTGAGGAGTTTGAGACTTCGTATCTCATCAGCTTGAATATGTATAATTTCCAGATACCGGGTTTTGGACAGGGATTGAATATTTCACCCGGCCTGAGCTGGGCGAAACCCATGAGTGAGAATGTGGTTCTCGGGTTGGGGGCATCCTTCCAGTACCGGGGGGCATTCCAGCCCTTTGCAGACATGACAGGACTGTACGATCCAGGCGATGAGATTCTTTTGACGGGTGGATTGGATTTTCGTTTGAACGAGACTTCGACTTTTTCTGCGGATGTGATTTTCACGTCGTACGGCAAGGATAAATTGGATGGAGATGTGTCGTTCCAGTCGGGCAATAAAATTGTCATCAACGCGCAATTCCGGTTGTACCATAATCACAACGAACTCTGGCTGTTTGGACGGTACAGGAGCAAGGACAAGAATAAAATCGCAATCGCTGGAGGAATGCACGAGGAGGACGAAAAAACGATTCCCGATCAGGTGGAATTCATGGGACGTTACCGAATGCTGATGCAAAAAAGGATTTATGTATCTGTTGTCGCAGATGGGCGATTTTTCAATGAAACCAAAGTGTTCAATGTAGTGAACATTTTTGGACTGGGATTGACCGTAGAGTTTCCAGTCTCGAACGGCATGAGCGTACCCATACGATTAAAGTACTTTACTGGTAAAATAGAAAACGGTCCGACACTTTCAGGATTGGAGTTTGGCGTGGGACTGGATTGGAGTTTTTAATCCCGCCAGAGGCGGGCAAGGGTTTAATTCCCCGCTCCTTGGGGCGTTTAATGTTTTTGATACTCAGCTGCTTGCGGCGGGGTAGTTCATTTCATCGAGGCGTAATGTATTTGCTTTCCGGTTGAGGATGTATTATCTTCTAAAGATTTTTTCAAGATGCCTATTTCGAATCCGAATATCTAAGATGAAAGGGGATCGAATTGGAAGATCAAAAACGTTTTGATTTAAAGATCGCCCATCACGGATTTTTACTTTGGGTCATCGCATTTTTCATCACAGTCGGATCAGCGGTTTTTCAACGAATGACAGGCCCTACGTATCCCCTGAGCGGATGGGTGACGATAGGGAACGAGCGCATTCGGTACGAACTCATCCGTAGCGAGACGGTGAATTCCGATGCGAAGATCAGCATTTCGGCTGCGGATACGACGATCAGCGGGATCGTCGAATACCGTCGTTACAAATCTGATGATGATTGGACCAAATTAGTTTTGGAAAGAAGCAACGATCGCTTGGAGACGATACTTCCAGCCCAACCAGCCGCCGGCAAATTGATGTACGTGGTGTATTTAAAAAAAGGAGAAGAGAAGATTTCTCTATCGGGAGAAAAGCCAATTATTATTCGATACAAAGGTGCCGTACCGACTGCCATTCTCCTGCCCCATATACTGCTCATGTTTCTGGCGATGCTGCTGTCCAACCGGGCAGGATTGGAGGCGTTGAATAAAGACGGCAGGGCTTATCGGTATTTATTATGGACAGTGGGCATCTTTTTCGTTGGCGGCTTCATTTTGGGCCCGTTGATGCAGAAATACGCTTTCGGCGCTTATTGGACGGGCATTCCGTTCGGAAGGGATCTCACGGACAACAAGACGCTCATCGCGATGTTGGGATGGATTTTCGCATGGTTTAAGAATCGAAAGGGGAGAGACGGACGCGGTTGGATCGTATTTGCGGCGCTCCTCATGCTGTTGGTTTACATGATTCCGCACAGTTTGCTGGGATCGGAGATCGATTACAGTCAACTTCCCCAGTCTCAGTAAATTGGATGGGTATCGCTTCCTTTGATGACGGAAGGAGCCATAAATTCATATTGCATTTTGCTATGAAAATCGTTATAATAAAGCCCCTTTATTGCGTCGAATGAAGGGCGAAATTGCATGAGAACGGGAATCATTATTCCTGCATACAATGCAGGTAAACGACTCAGCAACGTTCTTTTAAAATCTCTGAATCATGTTCCCGCAAAACATATTTATGTGGTGGATGACGGATCCACCGATTCCACTGCGGATGTTTCTGTTCAGTTCGGTGTGGTTTTATTTCAGCACAGCAAGAATCTTGGTAAAGGGGAAGCTTTAAAATCCGGTTTTCGTCTCGCTCTGTCGGATAACCTGGACGGTGTTTTTACGATTGACGGTGACGGCCAGCACGATCCGGATTGTATTCCGGATTTCATCCGAATAATGAAGACGAAACACTGTGATCTCGTGATGGGCGTCCGGAGTTTTCAGGTAGGGGTGATGCCGATCGACAGGATTTGCTCGAATACATTGACATCCACTCTGGTTTCACTGATCGTTCGACAGAGGATACCGGACAGTCAATGCGGATACCGGCTTATCAAAACATCGATACTCCACGGGATGCGATTTTCGTCGAGTCGTTATGAATTTGAGACCGAGCTTTTGATCAAAGCTGCATGGAGGGGAGCAGAGATAGGCTGCGTGCCTATCTCTCTCGTGTACGGCGATTATCATAGTCATATCAGACGATTGGAAGATACAAAACGATTTTGTTCGTTGATTTTACGGTTGATGAAGGATCGGGCCAAGCTGAAAGCCGAAGCGTTAACCTTGGATAATTGAATGACGGGTGTTCGAGAAAATGCAACAGAATTGACCTTGCCTGCGAAGCGCAACGTCATTCGCAAGTTGTACGACTGGGTACTCCATTGGGCTGAAACGCCTTATGGAACGATTGCACTCATCTTACTGGCATTCGCGGAATCTTCTTTTTTTCCGGTGCCGCCTGACATTCTGTTAATCGCATTGGCCATTGCGATACCCAGGCGGTCGTTCGTATTCGCATTAACGGCTGCTGTTTCATCGGTCGTCGGCGGGATATTGGGGTATTCTATCGGGATTGGATTGATGGAAGCAGTGGGGTGGAAGATCATTCGTTTTTATCATGCGGAGGATTTATTCCTTCGCCTATTCGAGACGTTCAATAAATACAATTTCTGGGCCGTGTTGACCGCTGCCATCACACCCATTCCGTATAAGGTATTCACGATTTCTGCAGGCGCAGCAAAAGCCGATTTTGGTATATTCATGATTGCTTCGATATTGGGCCGCAGTATCCGTTTCTTTGCTGTGGGAACTTTAATCTACTTTTTTGGTGAAAGGATTAAACATTATATCGATAAATATTTTAATCTTCTTTCCTTCGTATTCATTGTTCTTCTCATCGGAGGATTCGTTCTCTTAAAATATGTATTTTAACGATCGGGGCGTAGCGCAGTCCGGTTAGCGCGCATGCTTCGGGAGCATGAGGCCGTCGGTTCAAATCCGACCGCCCCGACTAGTTGACGGTAGAGATAAACCCCTGTTTTTGTTAAGCAGGGGTTTATCATTAATCTGGACATAAGCAAGAAGATATATCGATTAGGTGCACAAACATATGACAAGTTGCGACATTTTACATTACAGATATTATTGCATATTAGATTTCTTTGTATCGGATTTTAATTATCAAAAAAAATTTGCAATTTAATTAATTTTAGATGTCACACTTTGTTTTTAGAAATCCCTGTACTATTGAGAGCGGAAAATGAGAGGACTGAAATTTGTAAAACACATTTCGAATCATTAAAAAGATGTCTATCACAGAAACATTGTAGCGAATATATGGGATTTAAATAACCTCTATACGACAAATCGATTTGCAGGGAAATATAAATTTTAGGTAGCGTACCACATTTGTGTTGCTAATAGGCCATTTTTTTCATAGAATAATTATTTGAAATTCTTATTATTAGGATGTACATTTTTTAACGCTATAGTATGGTACCAGACTA